>DAONFA010000021.1:0-22943 GCA_035403355.1 Candidatus Cloacimonas sp.
TAAGGATGCGACAGTTTGCAGATTTCGCTGCACAATTTGCAGATTTCGTTGTCACTTTGCAGCAGCAACGGAATCTGTCTTGCGCTGTTTTTCATTGACAATATCCTCGGCTGCAGAAATAAAGTAAACACTTTAATTAGAGAAAAAGGAGAATCCAAATGCCTAATCAACCCCCTCAAAATCAAATCCAGATTAAAATTGATGAAAATGTAGGTGAAGGCACCTATGCCAATTTTTTTGTAATTACCAATTCCCCGTCGGAATTTATTATGGACTGCGGGCGTATTCTTCCCGGAATTCCCGATGCCAGAATTTATACGCGGGTGGTAATGACCCCATCACACGCCAAACAACTAATGCAATTATTGGAAAAAAACATTGAAACTTATGAAAGTCAGTTTGGTGAAATTAAAATTCACGGTCAACAGGATAACAAATCTGTCGGTTTTAAACCCGATTTTAAGAATTGAGGTTTAATATAATTATATAGTAAAAAATCCAGTGTTATTACTGGACAAGCCCTTCCTGTGATAAACAGGAAGGCAAACAAAATTTATGGGCATAACCGCTTTGGCAACCCAAAAAATGCAATCCGGAGAAAGATAGTTACCGAATTCTTTCTCTACCAATGAGTTTGTGGAACGATTATAACAGATACCGATTTTCTTCACTTGCCTTTTTGGGCAAACTAATGCTTCCCAACAAAATCCCGAAATTCTTCCTGTAACATTCCGATATGACTCTCGTATCGTTCCCGTATCGCGATATGGGAACGATACGGGAATCTCACCAGCAGGATAGCGGAAACAAGAAGGGAAAAATAAAATTGGGCAAAACCTATAGTTTCCGTTCTCTTTCCGGGCAAGAAGAAATCTATTTTTTATTATTCCTGCTAAAGGATGAAGTTAATCCCGTTATATCTGAACAACCGCTATTTCAAAACAGAAATTAGATTAATTTTTAATTTCGGGTGCTCTGTAATTTAAAAAAATCAGCGTAACTTGCTGGAAATAAACAAATAAGAACGATTCATCCGAAAAAAAAATTGCAGTAATTTATTATTTATTGCCACCCAAAAGCTTACAACTATTTGACAAGGTATAGGATTACGGAGTTTAATGTTTTAATTATTTGGCAAACAACAAGATAAACATTCAAGCATCAGGGAATGAGCAGGAAAAGATAATTTAGAAATATAAAAAAAAGTGCATTTTGGACTTGACAAGAAAAACATTGTGTCATATAAGAACCACAGAATGTCAGAGAAACTCAAAAAAACTCAAGGTGGTTCACAGGAATGAGACAAAAAAGCACGGACACTACAGCAAAAACCGGTATTTCTATGAAACCGGGAAAAAAGGATGTCAGCTATGTCTGGTGAATTTCTTGGTATCTTTGAAAATGCTGTGCACAAACAGCGAGTAATTATTCCGGCAGCTTTCAAAAAGAAATTTGCAGAAGAATCCGAAAAAAAAGTTGTGGTTACTTTAGGTCCCAATGACACGATAGCAATTTATCCTCTGGATTGCTGGAAAGCTACCCTGGAACGCTTAAAAAACGGAGATGAGCATTCTCATAAGCTAAGAACGCAATTGATAGATTTTGCAATGACAGAACAGGAATTGGAAGGACCGGGTAGAGTTCGTATTCATGAGATATTACTCAACGAAGTTAATATTACCGATAAGGTTGTAATTAAAGGAGAGGGGCATTATATATCTCTTTGGAATCCAAAGGTTTATAGTGAAGTGCGTGCCGGTAAACTAAATTTACATCGCAAGCAATTCTCATCTGAGGATTATCAATTATGAGTTTCCATACTCCGGTGATGGTGCAACAGTGCCTTTTTTATCTCAATTTGAGAGCCGGGAAAATATATGTGGATGCTACAACCGGAGGCGGGGGACATAGTTTAGCCCTTTTACAGAGGCAACCGGAGGTTAAATTATATTGTTTTGACCAGGATACGGAAGCAATTGAAGAAGCAGGAAAAACTCTTGGTTCCTATCCAAATGTGGAATTGATAAAAGCCAATTTTAAGCAACTGAGAACAGAGCTTGCCTATCGTAAAGTGAAAGGAATTGATGGCATTTTGTTTGATTTAGGTGTTTCTTCCCGGCAGCTGGAAAAAGCAGAGCGCGGTTTTAGTTTTGAAAAAGATGCTCCTTTGGATATGAGAATGGATACAGACCTGAAATACTGTGCTTATAATGCAGTGAACGAATTGGATACAAAAACTCTGGCTACTATCTTCAGGAACTATGGAGAAGAACAAAATGCAATGCGCATAGCCAAAGCTATTGAAAAAGCCCCAAAACCTATAAAGACCACCGGGGCACTGGCGAAAATTGTGGAAAGCATTGCCGGAAAAGGCACCAAGGCATCTCTTAAAAGCAAGGTGCGAATTTTTCAGGCATTGCGGATATATGTGAATAAAGAATTAGAAGTTCTTTCTACAGCATTACAGGATGCCATCAATATATTGAATCCCGAAGGCAGAATAGTTGTGCTCAGCTATCACTCTCTGGAGGATAGAATTGTGAAACAGACCTTTAAGAAAGCAGAACAGGAAAATTCTTATCCGCAGAATTCTTTAGGGAGTAATTATCACTATCAACAGTTAGAAATTTTAACCAAAAAACCTGTAAGAGCCGAAGAAGAGGAAATAGCTTCCAATTCGCGTTCCCGAAGCGCAAAGTTACGCGCTGCTGAAAAATTACAGCGGGAAAATCGGGAAATAAAAAATAACCTGAAACAAAAGCGGCAAAACGCAGAGGAGGAAAAATGAGGGGAAGAATTCTGATTCTTGTATCCCTGTTTGCAGTAGTGTTTTTTCTCAGTTTTTATAATAACAACCGCATAGTGAAATATACCAGAACAATTTCTGCTTTGGAAAAGACCTACTATGCGGACAAAAACATTAATACAGAATTACTGGTTGAATATGACGATTTACGCAGCGGGAGACATATTGCTTCTTTGGTGAGAGTAGAATTGAGCAATTTTATTCCCGATCAGGAAGCAGGAAAAATAATCTATGTGCACGAGCCCTCTCCCAAGCAGGAAAAGAAGAACTATTGCATCATAGACCTGTTGGCTAAAAAAGCAGAAGCAAAGAATGTGCAGATTTTACTGGATTAAAAAATGAAATCCCGTTTCTATTTTTTGGTAGTAATCTTTTCTCTGGCAGCTGTTCTCTGGACGGTATATCTTTTCTGTATTCAGATATTAGACCCCTTTCATTTGGCAGGAGCAAGAAGAATGCGCTATACACCCAAAAAAGAAATTCTGATTCCGCGCAGGGGTTCCATTCTGGACGCCAAAGGAAATTTGTTAGTAAGCTCAATCAGCTATTACCAGATAGATGTTGACCGGGCATCTATAGCTTCCTGGGCAAAAAGTGAAAAAATACCTTATGAAAAAGCACTGGAGATGTGCGCTACTATAATTACTACCCAAACCACTTTAAGTAAAGAAGAAGTGCTGAAAAAATTAACTAACGGCAATAAACTTACTTCTATCCAAATTAGCAATAAAATAAGCGAAGTAGAACTGGATAGGTTAATTAAGGATTTTCAGGCAAAAGATATGCCTGGCTTAATATATAGCTTTGCTTCAATGAAAAGGATATACTCCAAAGATATTCTGGCAGCCAGAGTTCTGGGCTCGGTTAATGAAATTTCCAATGGCTATGATCCGGCAACTAATAGTAAATCGCTTTATAAGCTATCCGGTGTATGCGGAATTGAATCTACCTACGATAAATTTCTCTCCGGAAATTATGGCTGGAAAGAAGTTGTTCTGGATGCGAATCATCAACCGGTGCCCTATCCCAATTTGCATTCCAAAAAGCCGGAAGATGGAATGAACCTGTGGCTGACGATAGATTCCCAAATTCAAGAAATTGTGGAAAATGCCCTCTATGAAGGGATAGAGCAATATGGAGCCAAAAATGGTGGTGCTATTGTGATGGACCCCAATACCGGCAAAATTTTGGCTATGGCAGGTGTTTCTGGAGAAGATAAAACCGAAGACCCGAATTTAGTGAGAGTAAAATCTAATATTGCGGTCAGCTTTATGTTTGAACCTGGCTCTACAATGAAGCCGTTAACAATTCTACCGGCAATTCAGCATAAATTAGTTAAGCCCACGGAAAAAATTCAGTGCGGTAGATATCAAGTTGGAAGAAGAGTTATTTCCGATACTCATCAATATGGAGAATTAACTCCCCGGGAAATAATTACTAAATCCAGTAATGTGGGAATTGCCAAAATAGCGGAAAGAATAGGTTCTACACGACTATACGAAAATTTCATTGCTTTAGGTTTTGGGCAAAAAACCGCATTAAATATGACAGGCGAATCCAGTGGAATGTTTGCCAAGTTACAAAATTGGGATGGTTATACATTGCATTCAGTAGCTTTCGGTCAGGCAATTTCCACAACCGCTTTACAGCTTGCCACTGCTTACAGTGCTGTTGCCAATGGCGGAAAACTGATGAAACCTATTATTGTAGAGTCCATCAGAGATGACGAAGGAAAAATTGTTGAACAGTATGAACCCTCGGTTTTACGAACTGTTTCTACTCCTGCTGTTACTGATACCGTAAAATCGTATTTGCAGGGAGTTGTGGATTCAGGAACTGCCAGGCATATAAAAATGGATTACATTCAAGTTGGGGGTAAAACCGGAACCGCACAAAAAAACATTGCCGGAACCAGGGGCTATAGCGAAGGCAAATATAGTTCTGTATTTGTAGGAATGTTCCCGATAGAAAAACCCCAGATGGTAGTAGTTGTTTTTTATGATGAACCGGCTCCAGGTTTTCATTTTGGCAGCACCAGCAGCGCTCCAACTTTTAAAAAGATTGTAGAAAATATTCTCTTTATGCCCGATTGTCAGATTTTACCCTATAATGAACGCCTGATGCAAACAACACTTACAATGCCGAATCTAATCGGGATGCATCTTTTTCAAGCAGAAAGTTCTCTTAATCGTTACGGATTTCAATATAAAGTTGAGGGACCCGATTCTGCTTCAGTAGTTATAAATCAATTTCCCAAGCCAGGCGTAACTGTTGATCCGCATTATCCGATAACTCTGAAAATAGGACCTAACGCAGATAAAAAAGCACCGGTGCACGAAACAGGAACGATGCCCAATTTAGTAGGTTTAACTTTGCGGGAAGCGTTAAAACAGGCATCCGTTCAAGGATTGGCAGTAAATATTCAAGGTTCGGGTATAGTTCGTTCTCAATCCGTTCTTCCAGGAAGTAGAATTCTTAAAGGAAGTAAATGCTATCTGGAGGCAACTCTGTGATTACCAGAATCCTGAATGCACTACAACAACATTCTCTGCTGATAGAAACAGGCAATTTGGATCAATTGCAAAACTGGCAGGGAAGCGTGCAGACAGATAACAGGAAAATTAAACCCGGCGATATTTTCGTCTGTATTAAAGGTGCCAATTTTGATGGTCATAACTTTATTTCTTCAGCCCTTGAGATGGGTGCCTCTCTTATTGTTTGTCTGGAAGTGCCAAATTCTGCTATCCCTTATATAAAAGTGAACGACACCAGGAAAGCTGCTGCAGTAATTGCTCGCACAGTGATGCTCCCTGAAAAGATTCCTTTTACTTTAATTGGCATAACCGGCACAAACGGTAAAACAACAACTTCGCTGATGTTGTATGAAGCACTGAGAAACTTGGGTTTTCGTTGTGGTTGGATTGGCACTTTGGGCTATTATATTAACGGGGAAACTTTTCCCGGTGAGAGAACTACTCCCGATATAATTGAACTAAATGAGATTTTTGCAGATATGATAGAGGCAAAGGTAAACTATGTAGTTATGGAGGTCTCTTCGCATTCACTTTCCCTGGATAGAGTGTATGGCGTGCAATTTAGCTACTGTCTGTTCAGCAACCTGGGATATGACCATTTGGATTTTCATCTGAATAGAGAAAACTACGGTAAAGCTAAAATGAGCTTTTTTGAACAAGGGGCAAAAGATGGAGCTTTTTGCATAATCAATACTCAAGACCCTTTTGGGGCTCAAATACAGGAAATGCTGAATAACAAGCAGGCAAAGCTCTATACCCTTGGGGGTAGCGATGCGGATTTTCAATATGCAGATATTAAAACTGATATTCATAATAGCAGTTTTAAGCTTCTCTCGGCTCAAGTGGAAATACCTGTTCAAAGCTGTTTAATCGGCAGTTTCAATATTCAAAATCTGGGGCTGGCGGCTCTAACATTATATGCCTTAGGTTTCAAGCCCTCTGCAATATCCAATTCTTTAAAGGATATTCCCCCCGTAAAAGGCAGATTGGAAAGAGTAGAAAATAACTTGGGAATAGGGATTTTTATTGATTATGCTCATACTCCCGATGCAATTGATAATGTGTTAAAAGCAGTTGAAGATTTACCGCATAAAAGAATTTTAACCCTGATGGGAGCAGGTGGCGATAGAGATAAAAGTAAAAGACCTTTAATGTTGAAATCAGCTTTAAATCATAGCGATGTTGTTGTTGTCAGTGACGATAATCCGCGCAGTGAAAATCCCGAATCCATCATTAAAGATATTGTTTCTTCCAGCGCGCTATTTTTGCCTTGGTGGATAATTCGTAACAGAATGCAAGCAATTACCTCCCTTATTTCTCTGGCACAAAAAGATGATCTTGTTGTTATTTGTGGTAAAGGACACGAGGACTATCAGGAAATTGAAGGTATCAAACATCATTTTGATGACCGCGAAGCAACCCTGAAAGCTCTGGAAATGAAAGGAACCAAAGAAAAAGCAGATGATGAATTAATTTTACCCATAGATAAAACCTTGTTACAATTATTATTTCTTCCGCATTGGGAACCTGAGCCCAAGGGATATAAAGAACCGGTTTCTTATCCCTATCTTTCTACGGATTCCAGGGTTACAAAGCCGGGAAGTTTGTTTGTAGCTATTAAAGGGGAGAAATACGACGGGCATAACTATCTGCAAAATGTTCTAAGCATAGCAGAAAACTGTGCTTTGAGTGAAATCCCCTCTCCGCAAAATATTTCTAACCCTGAAGCGCTGTATTTTCAGGTTGCCAATTCGCAGGAGGCAATGGGACTTATATGTCGTAAATATTTACAGCTATTTGCCGCTAAGAGAATTGCCCTTACAGGCAGCACTGGAAAAACTACCTGTAAAGAATTGATGGCAAAGGTGTTGCAAACCTCAGCTCCCGTCTTAAAGACCCTGGCTAACGAAAATAATATGATTGGTTTATGCAAGACCATTTTACGCATTAAACCGGAACATCAATATGCAGTTTTGGAATTGGGAACTAATCATTTTGGAGAAATTAAAGCTCTGGCAGATGTAGCTGACCCGGAAATTGGCATAATTATTAATATTGGTCCCTCGCATTTGGAATATTTTGGGGACGAGGAAGGAGTTTTTAACGAAAAAATAACTCTCTTCAATAGATCTCTTGCTTTGCGTTTATATCCAGGTGATGATTCCCGCTTTGAAAATATTGCCCCCGAAGGAATAAGTATCGGCTATACAGAAAAGTGTGATTATAGAATAACACAGCATCAATATTCAGCAAACAGTCAATCCTTTTACCTGAATTCGGACTTATGGAATTTACCTTATGGAGCTCCTCATTATGCTTTAAATGCTTCTTTTGCAATTGTATTGGGCATAAAATCGGGAATTGGCAGAGACCAAATTCAGGCAGCGCTAAATAGTCCAATTCTTCTGGAATTGAGAAATCAGATTGAAAAAAGAGGTAGCGGATTGCTGATTGCCGATTGTTATAACGCCAATCCTTACTCAATGCAAAAAGCATTGGAATATTGGCAAACGCTCTATCCAGAACAACCCCATTATGCCATTTTGGGAGATATGCTGGAATTGGGAGAAAGCTCTATTTTATACCATCAATTGATTTCCGCAATGTTGGCAGAAATGCGTTATGAACAGTTAATTACGGTAGGAAATTATGCCCGTATCTATCATCCCGAAAAGGAAAGTGCCGTTATCCACTATGATACTGTAGGGCAGTTGATTAGCTCGGAACAATGGAAAACAATTCCGGATAATGCTGTAATTCTGGTAAAAGGTTCGCATTCAATACAATTAGAGCGTATTATTCCATTCCTGAAAGGAGAGAACTGATGCTATATCATCTTCTATACCCTCTGGCGAAATACAGCATCGTTTTTAATGTATTCCGTTATGTAACCTTTCGTTCTATCGGAGCTTTCATTACTTCATTGATAATTTCGCTTCTGGTTGGTCCTGCTTTTATTAAGTTATTAAAAAATAGGTCAGCTGTAGAGACAATAGATGAAGACCTTCCGGAAAGACACCGTTTGAAACAGGGAACTCCAACTATGGGTGGTATTATCATTCTGGTTTCATTGCTAATTTCTTCTTTATTATGGAATGTGCTTACCAATCCCGTTATTTTAATGATGTATCTTACAACTGTCTGGCTGGGAATATTAGGTTTTTTGGATGATTACCTGAAGAATTTCGTGAAAGCTAAAAAAGGATTGCTACCCCGTTATAAACTGCTGGGGCAATTATCGGTCGGCTTAATTCTGACCTTGGCAATATATTACAGCAGTTCCGTTTCAACCAATATTACCGCTCTGCAAATACCTTTTTTCAAAAATCTGATTATACCTCTAAGTTGGTTCTTTATACCTTTTGCGGTTTTGTTCATCACCGGAACTTCCAATGCGGTGAATTTAACCGATGGCTTGGATGGTTTGGCAGCTGGAACTTTAACCTTTTCTTTTTTAGGTTTGGGTGTGATGAGCTATTTGAAAGGGAATTTCATTGTGGCGGACTATTTGAATCTGGAATTCATTGTCAATGCAGGAGAATTAACAGTTTTCATCAGTGCTGTTATAGGAACGCTGATTGGTTTTCTTTGGTTCAACAGTTATCCGGCTCAGGTTTTTATGGGTGATACCGGTTCCTTAACGCTGGGAGGAATTGCTGCCGTAATATCCATCCTGCTGAAAGAAGAAATCTTCTTTATAATTCTGGGTTTTATCTTTGTTTATGAAGCCCTTAGTGTAATTATGCAACGAACCTGGTTCAAATATACCAAAAAGAAGTATGGTCAGGGTCGGAGAATTTTTCTCTGTGCTCCTGTGCATCATCATTATGAACTGAAAGGTTTGCACGAATCCAAAATAGTGATGCGTTTTTATATTGTGGCTGCTTTGCTTACAGCCATAGCTCTTTCCACCATCAAACTTCGCTAAAGGGAAAAAGACAATGCTGGATAAAAGTAAAAAATACGGTATTTTGGGCTTAGCCCGCAGTGGTATTGCGGCTGCCTTTAAACTGAAGGAATTGGGAATTACTCCCTTTTTAAGCGAATTGCGTCCAGCTGCGGAAATTACAGGAGCAGAGCAATTAATAAAGAACTTTCCCTGTGAGTTTGGTGGCCATACAGATAAACTACTGCAGTGTGATTGTTTAATTGTTAGTCCCGGTATTCCTCTAAATACTCCCATTATCCAAAAAGCAAAAGATAGAAACATTGACTTGATAAGCGAAATTGAATTGGGTTACAGGATAAAAGCAGAGGACTCCAAAATTATTGCTGTTACCGGTTCCAACGGGAAAAGCACAACCGTTAGTTTGATTCAGCATATTTTACAGCAGATAGGCAAAAAGTCAATTCTCGCAGGCAATATTGGTGATGCTTTTTGCAGTTACAGCATTGAAAAACCAGGGATAGAGTATATCGTTCTGGAAATAAGCAGTTTCCAGTTAGACCTGATAAAAGATTTTAAACCTGATGTGGCTGTGCTGCTAAATATTACTCCCGACCATATAAACCGGTATAATTCATTTAACGATTATGTGTTAAGCAAGATGAACATTTTTCGCAATCAAAAGGAAACAGATACGGCAGTACTTTTTTGGGACTCCCCGGAAATTATGCGTTACGCTAAAAACATAAATGCCAGAAAGCTTTATTTTTCCTTATCCGCTAAGGATAATATTGCTGCCTTCTTAACGGCTAACTACATCCAATTCGGGTCTGAAACCAAAGTGCCTCTATCCAATTTTGAAATAAAGGGACCTCATAATTATGCTAATGCAATGGCTGCAATGCTGGCAGTTTTTGCGTTAATACCTAATGCACAGATAATTGCAGAAGCGGTAAAAGGTTTTAAAGCCCTTCCACACCGTCTGGAATATGTCGGCTCGGTTAAAGGTGTTTCTTTTTACAACGATTCTAAAGCTACAAATACTGATTCGGTGCGAAGTGCATTATACAGTTTTACTGAACCTATTCGTATTATTATGGGCGGTTCGGATAAAGGAGAGGACTATAGTGTCCTAACTGCAGATTTGCAGAAAACAGTTACAAAAGCATATTTAACCGGTGCAACCAGAGAAAAGATGTATCAGACCTGGTTGCATAAAATTCCTCTGGAATGTATTGCGGATTTTGAGACCGCGGTTCGGAAAGCATTTAGCGATTCCCGCGAAGGCGATGTAATTGTTTTATCACCCGCTTGTGCCAGTTTTGACCGTTTTCTGAATTATGAAGAACGGGGAAATTTCTTTAAAGAGATTGTAACGAGGATTATCAATGAAAACTCGCAGAAATAAGGATCAACATTATATTGTCAGTTTTGATAAGTTTATATTACTTACTTACTGTTTGCTTTGTCTTGTTGGCTTAATAGCTTTACTGGATATTTCCTCCGTGCAGAGTTCATTAAGATACTTTTACAGGCAGCTCTTCTTTGGGATTATATCTATTATTACAGCAATTATTATACTATACACCGTTAATCTGGAAAAACTGAGAGTGCTGTCACCCTATTTTGTTTATGTTTCCATAATTCTGCTAATTATAGTTTTGCTGAAAGGAAGCACCGTGAAAGGTGCCACCCGTCAACTCAGTTTGGGTTTTGTTAATTTTCAGCCCAGTGTTTTGGCACGCTTAGCTCTGGTCTATTACTTTGCGCATATCTTAGATAAAAAAAATGACGAACTCGTTAGTTCTAATCTGTCCCAATTTGTAGTTAACTTCTTGGCTTTATTGATAGTTACGGGTATAACATTTTTATTGATTATTATGGAACGGCATTTAAGTACCTTAATCATAGGGGGATTAACCATTTATGGGATGCTTATTTATGCCGGTGCGAAAAAACGCGTGCTGATTACGATAGCGTTGATTGGAATTATCGCAGGCGGTTTGATTTTAGCCAATGGAGCGGACTATCGCAAAGGTCGCTTAACAACATACAAAAAATTCAGCTTATTCTTAAAACCGCAAAGTGAAATTAAGATTGAAGATAGTGATTATCAGGTGAAAGAAAGTTTAACAGCCCTATCCAGCGGAGGATTATTAGGTACAGGAATAGCCAGAGGAAGAGCTAAGCATTATTATTTACCCGAAGCCAGAACAGATTATGTTTATTCGGTTATAGGTGAAGAATGGGGTTTTCTGGGTGCTCTTATCGTTTTTGGTTTACATTGTTTTCTTTTCTTCCGTTGTCTATGGATGGCAAATGCACAGGAAAATCGGTTTTTAAGGTTTTTAGGAGTGGGCTTAGCTATGAATATCTTTTGTAATGTATTGGTAAATACCGGGGTGGCAATGTCTATATTACCTCCAACGGGAAATACATTACCTTTTATCAGTTACGGGGGTTCTGCCTTACTGATTGATTCCATTGCTTTAGGAATGCTATTAAACATAAGCGCCAAGCGGAGATATGTATGAAGTTCATTTTTGGTGCAGGTGGAACTGGAGGTCACATTACTCCTGCCTTGGCTTTGGCTGATGAATTAGTAAAATATCAGCATAGTGTTCTTTTTATCGGTAACCGCCGCAGCATTGAAGAAACACTTTGTGCTGCATCAGGTTACTCTTTCCGGCAGATTAAGATCCAAAAGCTTTACCGTTCGTTAAAACCCCAAAACCTGCTGTTCCCGTTTTATTTATTGGGTAGCATTATCACTTGCACTCGTATTTTAAAAAAAGAAAAACCTCAGGCAGTAATTTGCACCGGGGGGTTTGTTTCGGGTCCTGTAGCTATCTCCGCTGCTTTGTTAAAAATACCTTTGTTCTTTCATGAGAGTAATTGTTATCCCGGCTTGGTTACCCGCAAAATGGCTAAGAAAATAGACACGGTGTTTATCTCCTTTGCCAATACGAGCCGGTTTTTACACAATGTAAAGTTAGTGAACTATGGCATTCCGCTTAGGCAGACGGTAATAGATAGTTCTTCAACACCTTTTGACCTTAGTTCTATAGGATTGAAAACAGATAAACCGGTTATAATAGTAAGCGGTGGCAGCCAGGGTTCGGTTGCTGTTAATACTGTTGTCAACTTTGCCTTGGAGGATATTTTAGCTTTGGGTTATCAGGTAATTTGGCAAACAGGAAAAATAAGTTACGAGCGTTTTGCTACCAAACATAAAGAGAGGGAAGGTGTTTATCTTTTCGCTTTTTCGCCCGATTTGCCCAAAATGCTTTCACGGTGCAGTTTAGCTATAACCAGAGCAGGTGCAATGACTATTGCTGAACTGGAAGAAAACCACCTGCCGGCAATTTTGATACCTTTGCCGACGGCAGCTGAAAATCATCAATATTATAATGCTTTGGCACAACAGGAGAAAGGGGTAGCGATGCTTTTGGAACAGAGCAAATTGACCCCCGTTACGCTCATTGCAGGCATTAAAGAAATGATTGCTGATAGAGATAGTTATTTAAATCGGCTATGTTCCCTTCCCCCTAATCGGGCAGCCGAAAAAATTATTGCCTACATCTTAAACTATCTGAAAGATAACAGGAGGAATAATGCTGGGTAGAACCAGAAAAATACACTTTGTCGGAATCGGCGGTATCGGAATGAGCGGTATTGCAGAATTTCTGCATAATCAGGGCTTGGAAATTACCGGGTCAGACCTGAAAAAAACGGAAATAACTTCCCACTTGGAAAATCTGGGGATCAAGATTACGGAAGGACATAAAGCGGAAAATATCTGTGATGCAGATGTAGTAGTAAAATCCAGCGCCGTAAAAGATGATAATCCGGAAATTTTAGCTGCTCAGGAAATGAAAATTCCCGTTATTCGCCGAGCCGAAATGCTGGCAGAAATAACCCGGATGAGCTTTTCTATTGGAATTGCCGGAACTCATGGCAAAACAACTTCTACTTCAATGGCGGGCTTAGTTTTGGAAAGTGCAGGTTTGGAACCAACGATTATTGTTGGAGGAAAGGTTAAAAATTTCGGCAGCAATAATGTGATGGGCAGTGGTAAATATATTGTGGTGGAGGCAGATGAATATGACCATTCCTTTTTGTCTCTAACTCCCTGTATTGCAGGAATTACTAATGTAGATGCTGACCATTTGGATTGTTACCGGAATCTGGATGATATTAAGAGTTCTTTTATTGAATATGCGAATAAAGTTCCTTTTTTTGGCAGCGTAATTGCCTGTTTGGATGATAGCGGTGTGCAATCAATCCTACCTGCTATTCACAAAAAGATTGTTACTTACGGATTTTCCCGTCAGGCAGATTTGCAAGCCAGAGATATAGATATGCAAGGTTTTAGTTCGTCTTATGACCTGCTTTTTAAAGAATATAAACTCGGGTGTATTACTTTGAAAGTAACTGGCAGACATAACATTCAAAATTCACTTCTCGCTGCTGCAATTGGCTTGGAACTGAATCTTCCTTTTTCCGCAATTCAGGATGGCTTAAGTAAATTCAGCGGCGTTTACAGAAGATTTGACTGGAAAGGAGAAGCGGGTGGAATTACTGTCTTTGATGATTACGCTCACCATCCTACTGAAATTAAAGCTACCCTGGAGGGCTTTAAGGATAGTGCCAAACGCAGGATAGTAACCTTATTTCAACCCCATTTGTATTCCCGCACGCGAGATTTTTATGAACAATTCGGGAAATCCTTCTTTTCTTGTGACTGCCTAATTTTGGCTCCGATATATCCTGCGCGGGAACAACCCATTCCGGGTGTTACTTCCAAATTGATTGCTGATGCAGCTATTCAAAGTGGACATCATAATGTTCATTTAATTGAATCCAATTCCGAAATAGTTAGCCAAACCCTTTCCCTGCTTAAAGAAGGAGATATTTTAATCACTATGGGTGCGGGTAATATTTGGCAGTATGGAGAAGAAATTTTGAGGGAATTGAAAAATTATGTTGACACAAATCATAACAACTAAAACTTTAGTAACTTGTAATGCTGATAGAAGTTTTTCAAAATTCTCAATTTATCAGCTAAGAGGTCTTAATTCATAAAGTTATGGAACTAAACAAGGGTACTCGTAAACGCCGCGGTAATAGTCGTTATTACCTGTTCTTTTTCATTGCTCTTTCGGTTGTAGCTCTTTTGGGAACGAGTATCTGGTATGGCTTTACGCATATTGACCTCTTTACTTTGCAAAAAGTTTCCTTAACCGGTAATGAGGCAATACCCGATACATTAATTTACAATATTACCAAGCCCTATCTGGGAATGAATTTATTGGCTATGCCCACGGCGGAGATAAAAGCCAAGGTGTTAACTCTTTCCCGAGTGAAAAGTGTGAAATTGCACAAACGGTTACCAGCCACATTGAAACTAAACATCAATGAACGCAAAGCGGCAATATATATAAAAACAATTGAAGGTGATTTACATCCAGTTGATGCCGAAGGGATTGTTTTGATGAAGTATTCTCCCATTTATAGAGAAGATATGCCTATTTACAGCACTTATTTAAATAATCATCAAATCAAACCGGGATATAAACTGAAAAATGAAGGACTGCAAAAGGTTTTACAATTGCACCAAAGGATTGCGAAAGAAGTTCCCGCTTTTCTTACCCAGATATCAGAATATTATTTAATTGATAAAACGGTCTATATGATAGATGCGAAAACAGGGACGCGCATCATTCCTGCGCAGGAGGACTTAACAAAACAGCTTTCACGCTATCAGTTTGTTCAGGAAAATGGCAATATTAACAAAAACAGCGTAGTTGACCTGCGCTATAAAAATCAGGTTGTAGTTAAGGCAGGCAATAAATGAAACAATCTATTATAACCGCTTTGGATATCGGTTCTTCCAATGTTCGCTGTATCATTGCAAATGAAATTGGAGATGGACGGCTGGAAATATTAGGTATTGGTGATTACCCTTCCGAAGGTATTGAAGGAGGCATAGTTAAAGATATTCAAGCTCTTTCGGGTTGTGTGGCAAAAGCAATTTCCACTGCAGAAAAAGAAGGAAAGACCTCTGCCTCCAATATTTACTGTAATATCACAGGTGAGCATATCCGAACTCAAATAGGGGATGGGCGTATTTCCATTCCTTCAGCAACTCCAAATGAACCTGGAGAAATTACGGAAGAACACATTGAACAGGTTATCAACGATGCTAAAAACAGCGTTAAAATTCAGAAAGGTCTGGAGAGATTTCGCATTTTACATGGCATCCCGCATAACTTTGTTATTGATAATCAGGATGATATACACAATCCCATAAATATGAACGGTTTTCATTTAATTGCCAAGGTCTATACGATATTGGCAGAATTAACTCCTTTGCGCAATTTAAGCAAGTGCATTCAACTGGCTGGTTATGAAATTAATCCCGAGAACTTTGTTCTTAATCATATAGCAGTTTCTGAGTCAGTGTTAAGTGAAGATGAACGTCGGTTGGGGGCTTTAGTTCTTGATATCGGAGGAGGAACTTGTGATTTGGCTATTTACAATCGCAGTTCCCTGGAGAAAATTTCAGTTATTCCGATGGCGGGAAAAAATATCACTGAAGACCTTGCAATAGGGCTTAAAACAACTTTGGGTAATGCCGAATACATTAAAGTGGAATATGGCAATGCTCTTGCCAGCAGCGTTGACCAAAGTGAAGAAATTGATGTGGAAGGTATCAGTGGACGCTCTGCCAGCCGCAAATCCAAATTTCTGGTTAGCCATGTTATTCAACACCGGGTAGAAGAAATGCTTTCTCTCTGCTATACGAAAGCAAAGGAATTTTACACTCCGGAACTGGTTACATCGGGAATAATACTTTGCGGGGGAACAGCCAAACTGAAAAATATTGAGATAGTTTTAGCGGAAGCATTCAATCTCCATGTAAAAATTGCTACTCCAGACCTTTCCCGGTTGAACGGAATGATTAGCCGCTTGGAAGATCCGGCTTTTGCAACAGTTATCGGGATTTTATATTATGCGGCGGGTAAAAATAATGAGCATCCTGCAAAAGGTTTTGCTCTGCCCAATATTAAAGGAACAAAAATCATAGATAAAATGAAAAAAATACTCAAGGACTTTACCTAAAAGGGGGATCAAATGATTGAATTTGACGAAAAGCCAACCCAAATCGGAACTAACATTAAAATTATCGGTGTAGGAGGTGCAGGCGGAAATGCTCTCAATACGATGATTGAGAACAACTTATACGGAGTGGAATTTATTGCTGCCAATACCGATTCCCGAGACCTTGCCAAAAGCAAAGCCAATATGAAATTGCAGCTGGGAAAGAAACTTACCCGCGGTTTAGGAACAGGTGCCAATCCGGAACTTGGTGCCAGAAGCGCTGAAGAATCCAAAGAGGATATCAAAAGTAATCTGGACGGTGCGGATATGGTTTTTATTGCCGCAGGGATGGGTGGCGGAACAGGAACCGGAGCTGCCCCTATTATAGCTAAAATTGCTCGCGAAATGGGCATTTTAAGCTTTGGAATTGTAACCTCTCCTTTCCCCTTTGAGGGTAAAAAACGCGCTGAAAATGCTATGTATGGCATTAAACATATGCGTGAATTCGTGGATACTTTACTGGTTATTCCCAACGAAAAACTCTGCGAGTTATATTCAGATTTAACTTTAAAAGAAGCATTTGAAAAAGCTGATGATGTTCTATATGAAGCAGCCAGGGCTGTTAGCGATATTATTAATGTTACAGGTCTTATCAATGTAGATTTTGCTGATGTGAAAGCTATTATGCAAAATATGGGCTATGCCTTAATCGGTAGCGGTATTGCCGAAGGTGATAATAGAGCTGTAAACGCAGCCAGAGCAGCTATTGATAATCCCTTGTTAACCCATATCAACTTACAAGGTTGCCAATCACTATTACTTAATATCACTGCGGGTGCTGATATCCTGATGAGCGAATTTGATGAGGTGTCCAATGTTATCGTTAATGAAACAGGTAAAGCCGCTAATATCATTATGGGTATTATTCTGGATGATACTAAAAGCGGTAAAATTCAAGTTACCGTCATCGCCACGGGGCTGGAGAAAGAAGAAAAAGAACATACTATTGACTTTCCCGGTTTGCCCGAATTCGGTGATAAATCTGCTTCCGGAAGTAACTCTAACAAAGAGACAGATGCCGAAATTGAGGATATTTTTGCCCGCTTGAATATGAATCAGACACCTGCCAAGGAAGAAAAACAAGCAGCGGCTAATGAACCAACACGCATTCCTCCGCTTAAAACAGATGTCCCTTCTTTTTTAAGAGCGCTTGATTAAAATTTTATAAACGCTTCATCATAAACTCCTCCTTGTTTATGTGAAACAAAAGTCCAAAGCTCACTAACCGTCAGCACCCCCCGCTGACGGTTTTTTTTTATTATCAAAATTATGGCGAGATTGTGTCCCCTGAGGAAATCTGCAGGAAACCTATAATCCTTCAATACCTACCGGCTTAGTTTTGATTATCTTCCTGATGAAAGTGGTTATATATTTGGATGGCAGTTTTAGAGCCGATTCCTTTGATATTAGTTAAAGTTGTGATATCTGCCTTAGCGATGTTTTCTACGCTGCTCAGTTCTTTCAGCAGCAGAAATTTATTTTTTTCCCCGATGCCCGGAATGTTTTCCAAAGTGCTTTCCAATGTTCTTTGCGAGCGTCTTTTGCGGTGTAAGGAAAGGGCAAAACGGTGTGCTTCATCGCGGATAGCAATTAATAAGCGCAATGCGGAAGAAGAACGGGGTAATATGAGTGATTGTTCATTTCCCGGGATAAAGACCTCTTCGGCTCTTTTCGCTAAAGAAATAAGGTAGATATCTTCTTTTCCCGAAATTTGAAGGATTTGCTTGCTGGCAGAAAGTTGTCCTTTTCCTCCATCTATAACGATCAGGTCTGGCTTCATACCTGGTTCTTTTTCGGTTTCCTTTAAAAAACGAGTCATTGTTTCCTGCATTGCAGCAAAGTCATTTTGGGTTTCTATGCTGCGAATAATGAAGTGGCGGTAATATTTCTTTTTGCTTTTGCCGTTTTCAAAGAAGACAGCTGAGGAAACAGTATCACTGCCCTGGATGGTGGAGATATCCATACAGACAATTTTACGAGGTAGTTTAGGCAATTTTAAGGCCTCTTTCAGTTCCTGCACAGGGAATATTGTACGATTGGCTTTTCTTAAATATGCCAGTTTACCTTCTTCCACGATATTGAAGGCATTGCGTTTTGCCATAGCGATTAGTTTGGTCTTTTCGCCGCGTTGAGGTATCTGTAATTTATTTCCCAGCCAGGAATTCAGTTTATCCATCTCTTTAGGGGCGAAGGGTAGCAGAACTTCTTCCGGCATTTCATCTTTATCCGTATAGTAGAGCTGCAAAAAGCTTGCCAGAATGCTATCGGGCTCATCATAGTCCAAATTGGCAAGAGGGTAGTTTTCCTGATGAATAATAGCTCCGTTATTCATTTTCAGAACTACGCAGACGGCTTTTTTCTCTTCCTGGTAAAAACCGATAATATCAATATTCCTGCCTTCAACATTATATACGGACTGGCGTTTCTGAATTCGTTCAATGGCAATTATCCGGTCACGGTATTTTGCTGCATCCTCAAAACGAAGCTCTTCGGAGGCATTTTGCATTTCTATGCGCAGTTCGTCTAAAATTTCTGCATAGCGTCCACTAAAAAAACGCAATAGCTGATTAACGGTTTGAGCATAATGGGCTTGACTAATGTAACCGACGCAGGGAGCGGAACATTTACCCAGTTGATAATTTATACAGGGTTGCTTATAATTGGTTTTGGGAATATTCCGATTACAGCTGCGCAGAGGGAAAATCCATTCCAAATTGCGTAAAGTATTTCGTAAATAGCGAACTTCTGTGTAAGGACCGAAATATTTGGCATTATCTTTTTGCAAATCGCGAGTAATAAAAATGCGAGGGAAGGGTTCATTTACCGTTATTTTCACGAAAGGATAGCGTTTATCGTCCTTCAACATAATATTATATTTAGGACGGTAACGCTTAATTAAAGTTGCTTCCAGGATGAAGGCATCGGCTTCGCTATTAGTAATTATATAATCTAAAGATGCGATATTTTTTATCAGTTGTCTCGTTTTAAGGTCTTTACCAGCAGGATTGAGATAATTTTTAATGCGATGTTTCAGGTTTAGTGCTTTGCCCACATAGATTATGGTTTCTTCTTTATCTTTCCAGATATAAACTCCGGGCAGTTCAGGTAGCAAAGCCAGTTTTGTTTCTATTTCTTCAGAAAACGATGGCATAATTTTTTACCCGCTTGTGTGATGTAGTCAATTTTAATCAGCATTCCAACAAGGTAAAATATAACGAAGGTAAAAACGGAAAGAATGGCATCTCTAATAAGTAAAGGAACTCTACCCGAAACAGGAAACAGATAACAACCGCAGCGCAGAAGGAAATAAAGAAAAACGCAAATCAAAAGGGTTTTAGCGATGTTTATCAATATCCCGGAAAAGGAAATCTCGGGCATTTTCTTTTTAATTAAAGACATCAGCAAGAAATAATTTACACAAGCCGTTATGGAAGTAGCAAGAGCTAAACCCCGATGCGCCATAAATTGCATTAAGACAAAGTTCAGCACAATGTTCAAAGCTACCATTCCCGCAGCAATTTTTACAGGTGTTTTGGTATCTTTATAGGCATAAAAGACAGGAGTAACGGTTTGATTTAAACTATAGAAAATTAAGCCCAGCGAATAGAAAATAAGCGCCTGAGAAGTCATCCAGACAGCTTTTTCCTTGAATGCTCCACTTTGAAATAAGATGCGGACAAAATCCTCCCCTAACGCTATGATGATTGTAGTTACAGGGAGCATAATATAGGCAAGATTCAAACCGGTAAAACGAATACTTTCCGAAAGCTCATCGTAATGCTTAGTAGAAACACAGCGGGAATAAAAAGGTAAAACAGCAGTACCGGTTGAAATGCCGAAAATTCCTAACGGAAATTGCATTAAACGATTACCAAAATTGAGAGCGGTGATAGATCCAATCGGTAGAAAGGATGCCATTAACGAATCGGCGATTAAATTGATTTCCCGAATGCCAATTCCAATCATACTGGGAATAAAGCGTTTCCATAAAAGAACTATTGCCTCGGAACCAAACTTAAGGTATATTGCCCATCGGTAACCAATCTTTTTTAGATAGGGCAGATTGATTACGGTTTGAAAAAAACCGCCTATTATAACACCCCAACCAGCCCAAATAATTAGCTCCTCACCAGTAACTTTTAACACAAAATAGGGAATTAGAACGGTTGCCATCATTCCGATATTTAATAAAGCAGAAGAAAGCCCGGTCATAAAAAAATAGTTATGAGAATTTAAAATTGCGATGAAGGTGGAGGATAAACCGATAAAAAACAGATAAGGGAAAATGATACGGGTTAGTTTGATAGCCAAAATCTTAGTTTGCATCGCCAAACCAGGATAGAGACACTTTACAATTAACGGAGCAAGGGCTATTCCCAAGATAGTTAAGAGGCAAAGGATAAGGGTTAAAACACTTAGTAGATTTAAAGCGAATTTTATCTGCTCTTCTTCATTCTGTTTTACTTTAATATCGTTATAAATAGGCACAAAAGCAGTTGAAAGAGCTCCTTCACCAAAAAGACGCCTTAATAAATTAGGAATATTATAGCCCACATTAAAAGCATCATTCAGATAGGTTGTGCCAAAGAAAAAAGCCATCACCTGGTCACGAATCAGACCTAAAATACGGCTGAGAAAAACACCTATAGACATAACGCTGATGTTTTTTGCCAAAGTCCGATGCGTGCCCTTAGTTTCCATTTATGGATTAAGCAGATGCTTACAGTGTAAATACAGATTGGTCATTATTAAGTTCAAATTTACATTGCCTTCAATTTTCCGATTGAGGTCTTCCAGAAAGAGCAGGAAATCATAAAGGCGATCAGCTATACCGGAATGTTTTATTGCAATTGGCTGCAAAATATCTATTTTATCAATATTGGTAATTTCCGCTGCAGGATTCATACTTAGGGCTCCTAAGTCACTGGCAAAAACCCTGATATATTTCAGCAAATCAATTATCTGGTCTTTCGTTTGATATTTCTTATTTACATCTGCCAATTCCAAATAGCCCAAATCATTTTCATTATCGGCTAAAGAAAATAGGGATAGAGCCCAATTACTGGAGAGGGATTCACTTTCAGACGCAATCCGGATGGCTGTTTTCAGGTTCCCTGAACTAATTCGGGATGCAGTTCTTGCTATAGCAGCGTTTATTTCAAAATCAACAGTAAGAATTTCTTCAATAACACCGCGGGTTAATGGCTTAAAATATACTGGCTGTATGCGGGAAAGAATAGTTGGTAAAATCATTGCCAGGCGTTCAGTGAGGAGAATGATAATGGTCTGTTCAGGTGGCTCTTCCAATGTTTTCAAAAAGGCATTGGCAGTAGCATTATTCATCATATCAGCATCTTCAATAATCACAATCCGGTATTTTGCTTCATGAATGGAAAGTTCCAGCCGCTTATTCAGCAGAGAAATACTTTCTTTACGAATTTCCGTTGTTTCCTTAAAGAAAAAATCCACCCAGGGGGTGTTTCTTTTATTATCCAGATATGCCTGATATTGTTTCAGCACATCGTTGTTTTTAATTTCTCCTTCCGGAGTTAGATTCAAATTGGGAGTGGGGAAGAGGTAAATAAAATCAGGATGCTCCAGTTGTAAAAATTTATGACAGGAATCACATTTGCCGCACGGCTTTACTGTATTGCTTGCTGTGCAGTTAACTGCCATCCCGAAATATAAAGCAGTGGTAAATTTTCCAACCCCATCACTACCATAAAAAAGATATGCCTGAGCAATACGGTCATTTTCCATTGCCTTATGTAAAAGCTCTAAGGCGTTTTCCTGCCCTTTTATCTTTTGTAACATTTATACAATGCTAATTTTGCTGCGTCCCGCTTCATCACTTATACTGTAAGCAAAGACCTTTTTAATGTAAGGGCTGGTAAATTCACTGGCAAGCATATCATATAAATACACATCGTGGTATTTTCCCGATACAAACATAAATTCTCTTTGCACTCCAATCTTCTTAAAACCGATTTTTTCATAACAACGAATAGCGCGCTTATTATAGGACATTACGGATAAGTATATATTATGCAGATTCAAGATATTAAACGCAAAATCCAAAAGCAGATTTATTGCTTCTGCTCCAATACCTTGATTCCAAAAGGTTTTTTCACCGATAAATATGCCTAAGGACGCATTCCTGTGCACCTGTGAAACATTATGAATACCGCAATTACCAATCACTTTATTGGTATCTTTTTCCACTATGGCAAAGATGTGTTCTTCATCCATCAATTTACGCAGTAAAATACCTTCCTTATCAATATCTAAAACTGTATCCGAAAGGGTTACAAACTGCCCTATCTCCATATCATTCAGCCATTCTGTGTATTTTTCCACATCGTCCATACAAACCGGGGAAAGATAACACTTTTCGCCAAGCAGCTTACGATAATACTTCATTTCTTACTCCTTTTTTAGTTTGAGGTCTATTAAACCCTGTTTGCCAATCAATGAGTTCAGCGGGTTCAATGCTGAATCACTCCTTTTTTAGTTTGAGGTCTATTAAACCCTGTTTGCCAATCAATGAGTTCAG
>DAONFA010000021.1:23043-41745 GCA_035403355.1 Candidatus Cloacimonas sp.
CAGGTTCAATGCTGAATAACTCCTTTTTTAGTTTGAGGTCTATTAAACCCTGTGTGGTTTTTTTTCCAGACCTGAACAATATGTCAAGGTATTATTTCCGTTCAGATCCCCCCATTTTTAAAGCAGGGTAGTATAAGTCGTTGAGATTCAACGCATTTCCATTTATATTTATTGATGTCGTCCCTTGTTACATAGCTAAAACAGTCGGATACTACATTAGTGATTCGATAATAAACGAAGTAGTATATATCTTTCCATAATTTCTTTGAGTAGATTAAGATGTTGGGGAAAGCGGCTGCCAGTTTGTCTATGATTTCTCTTAAGGAATAGAGATAGCACATTGCCAAAAGTAAGATTTGATTCATATTTTGTAGTGCTGTATAAGTCATAAGCTGTATTTGTTCCCAGCCATAATATTGTTTGATATGGCGGTGTACTTCTTCTATTTTCCAACGGAGAGGATACATATTGAGTACCTTTTCTACAATCTGCTTTTCGGTAAGGTTCTGGTTAGGAAAATTGCACAGGAAATAAAAGAATCCTCCCTTTTTACCTTTGGGAACAACATAACGGGACAGAATCAACCAGGCATCGGTTGTTTCAGGTTCCTTTTTAGGATACGGATCCAGGCGGATTTTAACCCTCTTTATACCGCTCTGAAATGTTTTATTTTTCCCCTTAACTTTAATGGTAAACTTTAAATCAACCGCTTTAGCTACTTCCATAAAGTTCTTTTCTACTCCATTTACTATTAAATTCCTTTTGCCTTCCGAACGCACAATATAATCACAGCCATTATCTTGAAAAAAGGAAAACATAGACCTGTTATCATAACCCCGATCCATTACAAATACACCTTGATTATTACTATGCAGAATGATTTCTTCCATTCGTTCCTGCGTAACTTGAATAATACTATCCTGCTCAATTCCACTGGAGTACAAGTCAGAACTGAGCGGTTTGATCTGGTAACCTTCCTTTTCCGGATGACAGGCAACAATGTTGATTAAATCGTATCCATTTTGATCAACCCTACCGGTACTTCCATCCCGCACTTTTTTCAGCCCTTCCATTTTCGTTGCCTTGGATTTGATGATATCACTGTCATCTACAATAATAGCTGTATTGGAATCCAGACCTTTACACTGATTAGATAAGATCGCCTCTTGTATCTTTTTCGCTAAATTTTTTCTCTGTAAATTATGATAAAAACGGTCACAGGTCTTCTTTAAGGAAATAGCTTCATTAAGCTTCTGAGCTATGCGGTTTATGATTACCGATTTACTTTTGAGAATGCCTAAACAAAGGGAACATACATTGTTAAATTCCGGCTTAGTGAGAAACGGTAATGACTGAAGCAACCAACAATAAAGTTTTTCTTGCAAGTTTTCTTGAACATTTTTTTGTAGTTCTGTAAACATGACTGGGGTAACTCCTTATAGTTTAATTTTAATTCACTTGTTTAGGAGCTACCCCTTTTGTCAAGGGTAAAAGTGACAAAATCATAATCTAAGTATTTAATTTATCATAAAGATATTGAAACTATTATACATAAAACATTCTAATACAAAGGATAAACCTATTTTCAGGGTTTTGCATAATTGCATAACTGTTTGATATTTAAGCATTAACGACATAATGAATTGAATGTACATTTGGTTCAAAATAATGAAAAAATGGCTCAAATAATTTTGGGGGGATCCGTGATTATTTCCGGCAAATTATATTTCTCGTGGATTTTGCGGATGCAAATCCACCGGCGTGTGAGGATTTATTGCACGCCCATTAAGCAGCTTGGATTCTCAGAAAACAGGTTAATTCTCTATCTTATCACCGGTTTCACTTTTCACCTGTTAACCAGTTAACCTGTTAACCCGTTCACCCGTTAACCTGTTAACCCGTTAACCTGTTAACCCGTTCACCCGTTCACCCGTTAACCCGTTAACCTGTTCACCTGTTAACCCGTTAACCCGTTTTCAATAATGCAAATCCCTAATTCCTTCTTTCATTTTAGCCAGATTTTCTTTAATAGAAGCATACATTTGGGGGTCTTCTATTTTTGCTACTTCTTTATCAATAAGTTCCAGTCCAACCTTTTTTGTGCGAGGGCTGGCATAGTCATAGAGGTATTCCGCAAAAGTTAATAAAGCATTAGGAGTACAAAAGCGTTTTACAAAGCCGGGGATGGCAAATTCCATAAAATGTTCGCCAGTTCTACCTGCCCGGTAACAGGAAGTGCAAAAAGAAGGTATATAGCCGCCTGTGGCTAATTCGTATATAACATCATCCAAAGAGCGTGTATCACCTAAAACAAATTGGCTTTTGCGTTTGGATTCTTCATCTTTATGAGCATAGTCACCCACTCCGATACTGCTTCCAGCGTCAATTTGAGAAATACCATAACGCATAACTTCATCTCTAACAGCAATTGGTTCTCTGGCTGTAAGTATCATTCCGGTGTAAGGAACGCTTAAACGAATTGCAGCTATTAAAAGTTTAAAGTCCTCATCTGAAACCTGATAGGGAGGGTGCATCGTAAAATCGGTTCCATTAGCCGGTTCAATACGAGGGAAAGATATAGTATGAGGTCCCACACCAAAGAGCGTTTCCAAATGAATGGTGTGATAGAGAAGCCCCATTACTTCAAAATGCCAATCGTAAAGTCCCATTAAAGCACCAATACCTAAATCATCAATTCCTGCCTGCATAGCTCTATCCAAACCATATAAACGCCACAGGAAATTGCTTTTTGGTCCCCTCGGGTGCAATTTTTTATATGCTTCTTCATTGTAGGTCTCCTGGAAAATTTGGTAAGTGCCAATTCCAACGGATTTAACAGTGCGGAAACCTTCAATATCTAAAGGAGCAGCATTAATATTTACGCGGCGGATTTCACCTTTGTTATGTTTTACATTATAAACTGTTTGCACTGTTTCAGCAATGTATTCAGGCGAATATTCAGGATGCTCTCCATAAACCATAATCAGCCGTTTATGTCCTTTATCTTCCAATGCTTCCGTTTCCGCAATCAATTCTTCCCTGCTTAAAGTGGCACGATTGCACTCTTTATTTGATATGCGAAAACCGCAATAAACACAATCGTTGATACATTCGTTACCTACATAAAGAGGAGCAAAAAGGACAATTCTATTGCCGTATATGCGTTCTTTAAGGGTATGCGCTCCTTCCAGAATAAGTGCTTTCAGCTCAGGATTGGTAACATTAATTAAAGCGGCTGTCTCATCAGGATTAAGACGTTGTTTTGCCAGAGATTTATCAACAATATCTTTAATCCGAATGGCATCAGCGAAACGGTTCTGCTGTAAGTGTTCCATTATTTCAGCAGTGGGGATAAACGATTTAAGACCTTCAGTGTCAATCTTCATTTTGTTCTCCTTCTTCAATCTTTAAAGTGGTAACTTTTACTTTCACGGATTTGATTTGACCCAACTTTCCGGAAAAAGCACCCATTTCTGCAACAGGAAGCTCTACAATCAAAAAGATTACAGCAATTCCCAAATCCCGCATTGGATAGCCAACGCGTAACAGAATATGCGGCGCATAGTTATGCAGTAATTCGTTAACAGGATGAAAAGCGCTTTCTCTGTCTTCCATCACTATGCTTAAAATATGGCGTTTCGGGTTCATTATTACACTTCCTTTGGCGACAAGAAAACAAAGTAAAGCAAAGAGGAAAAGAGGTCTTTCCACCCTTGATGCCAGAACTTATCTCTCATCGCAGGTATTTTTAAAACATTATAATCTATAAAGGGTTTTTGGCAAGGGAAAAATTGAAATGGGAGAGAAATAAAGAAGTTTAGAAGTTATGTAATGTTTTGCTTTGCAGCAGGATAGGTATGAATACCGCATATTTATGGGCAACCTGTAAATAATGATTAAATTTATCCTGTGATAATGGAAAATTAACAGGAATATGATCTTACGAGGTAAGTGATTTCTTGATGCTTAAATATTAGCAGAAATTAAGCTGGCAACAGGTGCTTTACCCGAAAGTTCCTTAGTTCGTAAAATTATAAAAATAGTAGCTGTTACCTGAATGAAATTACAAGACGCAAACTATGCTCCTGTTATCATTTTAATTTCTAAAATTATCCTGTGGTCTATGCCTGACTATCTGTTGCCTGCTCGGTTCTTGAATGTCCCTTTAACGATCCTTTAACAATACCTTAACTTTGTTAAGGAATCGTTAAAGAAGGTTTAAAGAAGCATAAAAGATTCAACTTGGCAGGAAACAATGCTCAGCATCAGAATTGATTAAAATTGTGCAAATTGCAATTTACATTTCTTGCAATAGACCTCAATTCTCCATTTTCAATTCCATCTCTTTTTCTCTTTCCCTCTTTGTTAAATTAATCTCTTTTTCTCTTTCCCTCTTTATTAAATTATCCTCTTTTTCTCTTTCCCTCTTTGTTAAATTATCCTCTTTTTCTCTTTCCCTCTTTGTTAAATTAATCTCTTTCTCTCTTTCCCTCTTTGTTAAATTAATCTCTTTCTCTCTTTGTAAAATAAATCTATCTTGCTGTCTCTATTCCGGATTGATACTATCCAGGCGTTCCTTCAAAAGAAAGAGGATAGGGGAGAAATGCAGGATATATTTTTTAGCTGTAGTTAGCACTTTTCTGGCTTTTTTATAGTCGTTTTTTTGCAGCAGGAGACGAATAAGATCTTCATAAACGGCACTGATATAAGGATTTATTTCTTGTGCTTTCTGCAAAAGTTCAATTGCCCGGTCGGACATTCCAATATGGACAGCAGCATCAGCATAAACCAAAAGGTGGTCAGGGTTGCTTATTTCGTTAATTGATTCATATTCTACAAAGCTGTAATAGGATTTCAGCCAGATGCCTTTTTTCCCGTAAACCAGAGCAGAAAGAAGCAATAACTGTCTATGTTTCCCGAATTTCTTTTCGGCAATTTGAATTGTTTCATAAGCCCGGTCGTAGTTTTGCAGACGCATATATTGCTCAACCAGTAGGAAATAGATAAATGGATTGTCGTCCATCACATAAAGTATTTTGTGAATTGTATCAATGCTATCCTGATAAGAGCCCAAAAAAGCGTAAGCAAGAGCTATATTATAAAGAATTTCCGGAGGCGGATCAGAAATCCGTTTATAGTAAGTATTGGCGATTCTATATTCTCCTAAGGAAAAATAGCAGGAACCAATTAAAAACAGCAATTGCGGATTATCGGGAAGTAAGGAAATTGCTTTATGATAATAACTGAGTGCTTTTTCATAGAGCTGGTGCTCCAGATAGATATCTCCCAAATTTACCAGCAGAGGAAGATTATCGGGTTCTTCTTTTAATGCCTCCTGAAGCAAATAAACAGCTTGCAGCCAATTTGTTTTAGAAATGGCATTAGCTCTTTGAATAAGGTTATTTATATCTGTTAAGTTCATAATTTACTTTAATGTCTTCATTAGTTCTTGAACGGCACGAATAAGTTGTGGGTCTCGTTCTGCAATAATATCTTCCGGGGTAAGCTCCACTACTATGTCAGGTTGAACTCCATTTCCTTCCATATTCGTACCATCCAGTTTATACCAGCCGGTTCCCGGCATCCGCATAGAAGAACCATCCTGTAAATAATAATGCCAGGTTCCGATAACTGCTCCGCTGGAAGGTGTGCCAACTACTTTACCTAATTTTAATTCCTGATAAACGGCAGGAAAGATTTCCCCGTCGCTGAAGGATTTTTCGTTTACTAATACAATACTTGGTTTGTCCCAAATATTATAAGGTTCGGAATGTAAATAGCGGCTGAATCTACGGCTGGTAGAGTAAGCATATTTCGTTTTCTGGAACAAGGTGATTAATTGGTCATGAATATGTCCACCGGTGTTACCACGCACATCAATAACCAAAGCTTCCTTATTGTAATTATCCACTATTAAATCGCGGTAAAACTTTTGCCATTCCTCATCACCCATTGCCGGAATATGGATATAACCAAGTTTTCCTTGGGAAAGTTCTTCTACTTGTTTTTTCTTCTGGGCAACCTGATAATCATAGCGTAAATCCGTCATTTGAGTAAAGCTTAGTCCTGTAATTACTGCTTCTGTAATAATTCCATCTTGATTTACCGTCAGCTTTATTTTTTTCCCTGTTTTTCCTGCCAAAAGGGAATCCAGAGCAGTATATTTGGTAATTTTAACTCCATCAATAGAAGTTAAAAGGCAACCTTCCGGGAAGTGATAAAAACTGCTTAAGCGGGAATTAGGATAAATTTTGCTAAGGCGAATACCTTCTTCTAAAACTGTAGAATAATCTAATTCTGCACCTAACCAGGCAGCAGGAGAGGTAAAAGGATTATATTCATCACGGGGATAAAAACCTGTATGCGAAGCATTTATATCGCCAATCATCTCTTCAATAATTAAAGCTACATCATAGATATTTCTTGTTTTATCTACATAAGGACGGTAAAGTTCATAGATTTCCTTCCACGAAACATTGTGCATATCAGGGTCATAGAAGTTATTACCAAAAGCGTTCCATGCTTCCTCAAAGACCCTTTTGTTCAACAATGCTTTATCATACTGGTAATCGTATTTAATTTTTATCTCTTTGCGAGCGGAAGTATCAATGTTATATGACCTCAATCCATTATCCACAGTGTAATAAACAGTATCCTTAACCTTGGTATAGTAATCGGCATTTTCACCCAGATTAAACACTTCCTTTATGTTCTTTCCGTAAATATTGGCTTTTTTCAGATAGCAATTTTTATCCTGCTGAATGGTATCTTCAATATAGTAAAAAGTGCTGTCGCTAATTGTATCCAGAACGAAATTATAATTATCTTTTGCAACTATAATCGGATAAAAGCGTTTTTCAAGTCCTTCCCAAACAATCTCCATCGGCTTGGGCTCTTTCTCTTCTATAACTGTTGTTGCAGGAATAACAGAGTAATCTTCATTCTCTTGTTCTTCATAAGTGCTATCCGGTTTACTTCTTTCCGCGTGTAAAATTTCGTCCCAAGGGTCTTTATCCAGTTCAAATTCGTCTCTGGGAACCAAATCCAGACGGTAAATACTACTTTCGTAAGTTAGTAAAATGGATTTATTATCAGGAGTCCAAATCAGATTTTGCCACCAGCGATTATCGTTTAAAAGAAGTTTGCTGTTACCTGTTTGCACATCATATAGATACAACTCTTTTGCATAGTTATCTTCTCGCAATGCTCCATACACGGCATAGCTGCCATCCTCGTTAAAAGCAAAATTGGTTACTACAGCCCAAGGTGTTTTTACGGGACGAATATTCACAAAGCCCGAATCAGCAATGGCAACTTTCTGGTGACAGAAATAATCGTCGTATTTGATAAACCAGCGTCCATGCTTATCTTTATATAAATCCGTAACATTTAAACTATCAGCTCCAAACCATTCCACAGGGGAGAGGGTGATAATGGAATCGGCTGTTGCCAGAAAGAGTTTAACCACACCGCTATTAAATTTGTTAATTATCATTCGGCGTTCATCCAGAAATTGCATTGAGAACACAGAACCGTGATCAAAACTGATTTGTTTGGTTTCACCTCCTTTCAAGGGAGAAAAAAAACTGTCATAGTTATGAGTAAAACCAAGCAGTAGTTCGTCATCTGAAATAGCGTAATTATCCAAAGCGGAATTTCCGTAGCTGCGAACTATATTATCCTGCCATTCATCTTCCGCAAGGTCTATAAATAGAGGGCTGATTTTCGTGCCTGTTTTGAGGGTAGGGTCGTATTTATAGATAGCATCAAAATATTCAAAAACCAGGCGGTCATTAGCTCTTGCCAGGTTAATATCGCGAGCGCTGAAGGGTGTTAAATCAGTAATTTTTTCCGGTTTACGAAAAGATAGTTTATTAACTTTATTAACCTGTAAGCTCTTACCATCGGATGCACAATAATATAGAGCACCTGTTTGAGAAAAACGGGGATACATTTCAGAAAGTTCAGAATTAGTTAGTTTAGTATATTTTTTTGTAGCAATATCAATTTGCCAAAGCTCACCGTTGGCACTGCCGCGATAAGCTTCTCTTCTGGAATAGCCCTCTTTTTGGAAAACGATTTGTTTATTATCAGGACTCAAAGTGGCATAACGAGAAGCAATTTCAGCAATTAATAGTGGACTTGAACCATCAAGGGGAACTTTGTAAAAAGATAAACCCCAGCGGGGAGTGTATTTAGTGCATAAAAGATGACGGGAATCACTAAACCATTCCGAAATGCCTAAGGAATTGTAACTTACGGCTGTAGCTTCTCCACCCTGGATCGGCATTGTGTAAACCAAATTCTGTCCGGAACGGTCTGATGAAAAAGCAAGTAATTTACCATCGGGACTAAATTGGGGATTCCATTCATAAGCTGAAGTATTAGTTATTCTGCGAGGAATTCCTCCCTCAAAAGGAACAAGCCAAAGGTCATTACAATATACATAGCACACTAATTCTCCGTCAGGTGAGATAGCTGGGTCACGAGCAAAATATGCTTCCTTTGCAAATACCGGATAAGCACAAATAAGCAAGCACAAGAGCACTAATACTTTTTTTAGGATGGTGATAAACATATATTTTTAGTCCTTTTCCTCAATTTCCAACCCTTTTTGGGGTTTACTTACCTCGTAGCTGTGTTTTAATATCCTAAACAAAATGGGCGGTCGGCATACATCCTGAACTTTAATTTTCTTAGTTATCTGTTTTTCTGTTTTAAGAATCCTATTCAGGTTCTCATCTAAAGCAGTTTCATATTTTTGGATGCGGTTTTCCAGGGATGCAATAGCTGTAGCGTTTATTTCTCTTTCCTCTTTCAAGTGCACAAGTTCCCGGGTTAAAAGCAACAGCAAATTGCGGTAAAAGGGGCAAAGAGCAATTTCTATCTCTGTTTTTGTCCGGTCATAAGTTCCGGCTTGAAAAACAGTAATGGAATTTCCTGCCTGAGTTAAGCCACCGCAGATTTCGCTGCTACCTTCATCACCTACAATATCTCCGTCGCAAACGACGGTGGAGTTCTCTATTTTATCAGTAAAATGGATGTTATTCTGGCAGAGAACACTGGAAACGCTAATACTTTGGCATTCCAGATTACCGCCAATAATAATTCCTTTTTTAGTGCAGGAAATAATTTCTCCTTTCACCGTCAAATCCTTTTTGCAAATTACATTGCAGGAATGAAGGTCTCCCTGTACACAGAGGTCTGCCTCGCATTCTATATCGGCAAAAGCAACGGTTCCGTCAAGTAATAAATCTACCGGGCACTGGATTTTTGCTTCTGCCGGAATATCTTTACTGTTTAGCATAATATTATTTAGCAGACAAATACGCCCTTGTTCATCCAGATAGGGAAAACCGTCTTTTAAAGCAATAAAATGTCTGTTCTGGTTATCATAAGTGATGTTTTCTCCTGCTAACGCTTTTGCTTGTTCAATATCTACCGAACCGAAATCTATCAGCTCGCCAAAAATATCGTAAATACTACCACCCTGGTCAAAAATATTGCAGGAATACTCTGCTACTACATCTCCGGTGCGAAAAGAGGTTAATTTATCCAAGGTCTCTACATCAATTGCAGTATCGGTAGTTAACGGTATATCGGGATTGAATTTATAGTGCAACATAATGTTGCATTCATTTTTATTGCACATTGCTACAGGAAAAGGGACATCATATTCTTTTTCCAATGACTGCAAACGCAGATATTCCACGGCTTCGTCAAAACCGTTTTTAATGCCTGCTTCCTTAATGAGAGCAAGGATATCGTTCTCATCTATCAATTTACCTGTCTTTTTAATTGTTAACCATGCGGAAAGTGGTTCCGTGCGGATTTCTAAAATCAGATTTTCGTCTTTATTGGTAAATGTTTTAGCCATAGAGGATACCTGCGATGTTAATTTGTCGGTTACGGGTTTTTTCTCTGCGATAAGAATGATAATTGGAGCTCTCAAAAGTGCAATCGTTAATATTTTCTATGTTGATTTCGGGAATTCCTGCCTTAAGTAATTGGGCATTAAGAGCATACCTGATATTTATGAAGCGGTTTTTGGTCAAATCGGGTTCCAGTCCTGCTGCCTTCAGTCCTTTATTGAATTCTTCATATAATTCCCGGCTAACTTCATAGTGTTTATGGCAGATTCCTGCTCCAACAATAGCTGTTAAATCCATTGGTTGGCAATAGAAATGTTTCTTCATCAATTTCACTGCTTCTCCGATAATATTTTTCCGGGTTCCTTCTCTACCGCAATGAAGAGCTGCTATCACATTTCTGCGGCTATCCAGTAAAAAAACAGGATAGCAATCGGCAGTTCGGATTAGTAAATACTGATAGGGAATATTGGTGATTAAGCCATCTGCTACAGGAATTTGCGGTTTATTACCGATGCCTGCTCCGCAATCAATTTCACGGCAAATATGGATTTCTTTGGAATGGGTCTGTTCAGCAATAACCAAACGCGAGATAGGGATTTTTTGTCCTTCAACAGTAAAATCCCTTTGGTAGTGCATTAAGGTACGATAGTCCGGTTCTCTTTTCCCCTGATAGTAAAATATTCTCATTGGTCAGATGCCTCCGGGTTTAAGGTTCTTTGCCTGTAAACATCGGTATTATCACTAATAACCAGCATTCTTAAAACACCTCTTAAGAAACCGGGAACTATCTTCAAACCGTAAAGCGACCATAGTAAAAATATTGAACCGCAAGTAATTAAAGTATAGCGCGCACCAATTCTGCTGGATAAATATCCCATCAATATACTTCCAATGGGAGCCATACTGGCAGAAGCCATTGTGTAAAGAGAAATAACCCTTCCCCTCATTTCCAGAGAAGTAATGCTTTGAATGAGAGTATTTGTGGTAGCCATAGTCATCATTCCAGATAAACCCAAAAATACCATAAAGAACATACTTAGCGGAATTGATCCAGAAAGGGCAAATAAAATGGAAGCAATACTAAAGCATAAACACAAATAAACCAAACGCGTTGGCATTCCTCTGATGCTCTTGCGCGATGCTAAAAAAAATGAACCGCATAAAGCACCAATTCCCATTGCGGACATCAATAAACCTTGAGTGGCAGAATTGCCTTGCAGGATATCCTTTGCAAAAATAGGCATTAAGGTAGAAAAAGACATTCCAAACACAGTGTAAATAGCCAGGTTACTTAGCAAAAACCGGATTGGCATATTTTCCCAGGAATATTTCCAGCCCGAAAATATTTTCTTCAGAGTCGGCTCTTTTTGAGGTAGAAAGGGAGGATAGCTTATCTTGATAAAAAATAAAGAGATAATTACCGGGATATAAGAAATTGCATTGATGGCAAAACAGACCCCTTCGCTAAACATCATAATTAAGAATCCACCGATTGCGGGTCCTATTAAACGAGCTCCATTAAACATCGCGGAATTGGTGGCTATAGCATTAGGTAAAAGAGCTCGGGAAGAAACAAGATCCATCACGAAATTTTGTCTGATAGGAGCATCCACGGCATCAATTATGCCCTGAATGAACGATAATATAAGGATGGGATATTGAACCTGCTTATTAATTACTCCGGTTAATACTAATATAGCTAAAACACCCGTTTGCACACAAAAGGCAATCTGGGTAAGAATCATAATGTGATGACGGTTTAAGCGGTCTGCCCAAGCTCCGGCAAAAGGGCTTACAAAAACAGAAGGAATCATAGAAAGGAAGCTTACCAAACCGAGTAAAAAAGCAGAACCGGTTAAGCGATAAACAAACCAGCCCATAGTGGTTCGCTGTATCCATGTTCCAATTAAAGAGATACCCTGCCCCATAAAAAAAAGGCGGTAATTTTTGATTGTTAAAGAGACGAAGATTTCTTTTAATTTCTTAATTACCATTACTATAGAATGAAACGGGATAGGTCTTCACTTTCAATTATTGGATTTAGGCGTTCGGTAACCATTTTTTTGGTAATTTTAATGCTTTTAAGTGCTTCGGAAGGCATTTCAAAGAGATAATCATCCAATAAAGCGTTCATTACCGTATGCAATCTTCGGGCTCCGATATCTTCCATTTTTTCATTAGCTAAAGCAGAAAAACGAGCTATTTCCCGAACTGCTCCCGGCAAAAAAATCAGCTCTACTCCTTCACTGCGGAAAATTGCCTGATATTGTTTGGTTAACGAATTCTCCGGTTCAATGAGAATGCGTTCAAAATCATCTTGGGTTAAACTATTCAACTCCACCCGGATAGGAAATCTGCCTTGCAGTTCCGGAATAAGATCGGAAGGTTTTGCAGTATTAAAAGCACCGGCAGCAATGAACAAAATGTGCGAAGTATCAATCATTCCGTGTTTAGTTGGAACTTGGCTGCCCTCAACAATAGGCAGCAGGTCTCTTTGCACCCCGCTACGGGAAACATCAATACCGCTTTGTTTATCCGCATTGGCTATTTTATCTATTTCATCAATAAAGATAATTCCGTTTTCTTCCACTGACTTTTTAGCCGTCTCAATCAGCTTATCCTTGCTTATCAAACGGTTAATTTCACTTTCCATAAATCTTTTCCAGGCAGTATGCACGGTAGTTTTAATTTTATGCGGTGCGCCTTTACCCTGAAAGATATTATTAATCATTTCCGTAATATCAAAATCCAGTAATTCCAAACCCGGTCCCGGAAAAATCTCTAAATTGGGAGGATTATCCGCTTCGGGTTCAACCTCAATTTCTTTATCATCTAAACTACCGGAGAGAAGCTTTTTGCGCATTTTTTCCCGACTGCGCAAATAGCGTTCATATTCAGCAGTTCCTGGATTGGTATTTTGTTTCATCTTTTTACTGCGGGGAATTAGAATGTCCAAAATCATATCCGTTGCATTATTTTCAGCTTCGTGACGCACTTCCTTAATCATTCTTTCGCGCACCTGGCTAACGGAGTAATTCATTAATTCGCGAACCATTGATTCTACATCACGCCCCACATAGCCAACTTCAGTGAATTTGGATGCTTCCACTTTAATAAAAGGAGCATCAGTTAAACGGGAGAGTCGTCTGGCTATTTCTGTTTTTCCTACTCCCGTAGGTCCTATCAGGATAATATTATTAGGCATAATTTCGCCCTTGATGTCACCTGAGATTTGCTGTCGTCGCCAACGGTTTCGTAAAGCAATAGCTACACAGTGTTTTGCCTGATCTTGACCGATAATATATTTATCCAGTTGTTCCACAATGCGTTTGGGTGTTAAATATTCACTTATTAACAAGTTATACTTCCTCTACAATATAATTTTCATTGGTATAGATACAAATTCCGGAAGCAATTTGCAATGCTTCAACGGCAATTTCACTTGCTCCCATTTTTGTTTTATGAGCCAAAGCTCTTGCCGCTGCCAAAGCATAGTTGCCACCACTACCGATAGCTACAATGTTATCGTCCGGTTCTAAAACATCGCCAATTCCGTTAATAAGCAGCAGGGAATCTTTATCTCCCGCTATCAGCATAGCTTCCAGGCGTCTTAAAATTCTATCCTGACGCCAGTCCTTAGCTAAATCTATTGCTGCTTTGCGCAGGTTGCCTTTATGGGTTTTCAGTTTTTCTTCAAATCTATCCAGCAAGCTGAAAGCATCAGCTGTGGCGCCGGCAAAACCTACAATCACTTTCCCGTCAAATATTCTGCGGATTTTTTGGGCTTTGCTTTTTACGATTGCTTCGCCCATTGTAACCTGTCCATCTCCGCAAATAGCTGTTTTACCATTGCGGTGAATGCCTATAATAGTAGTTCCGTGCATTTCCATTTATGTTGTTTCCTCCGGTTTATTATCCTGATTTTCTACATTCTCGTCCGGTTTATTATCCTGGTTTTCTACATTCTCGTCCGGTTTGGAGCCCATTTTTTCGCTATGCTCAAAGCGCAGTTCCAACGCCTTTTTATATTTTTCCTGCACCAGCTCGCGTTCCTCTTCAATGCAATTTTCCAATATTAAACTAAATATTTCATCTGTGCCCAGGGTTTCCTTTTCCTGTAATTCCTTTGCCATAATTTCCATCAGGTTCCGGTGTCCTGTTAAGATGGAAATTGCTTGTGCGTAAGCGTTACTGATAATATCGCGAATCTCTCTATCTACTAATTGAGAGGTCTCGTCACTGAAGACATCACGAGATACCAGTTCTTTACCCAGAAAAATTTCTCCCTGTTCTTTGCCGATGGTCATAGGACCTATTTTATCACTCATTCCCCAGGAGCAGACCATTTTTTTCGTAATATCGGTGCAGCGTTCCAAATCATTTCCCGCGCCGGTAGTAAATTCATTGAAGACAACCTCTTCCGCAGCTCTCCCTCCTAAAAGCGTAATCAGCATTTGCAGTAAATAGCTCTTGGAGTAATTGCTTTTATCCGTCATCAAATAATGCGTTGCGCCACCGGTAAATCCTCTGGGAATAATAGAAACCTTATGCACGGGTTCCACCTTTTCCAGAAAAACGGAAGTGAGCACATGGCCGATTTCGTGATAGGCAGTAAGCTGTTTATCTTCTTCAGGAATAACTCTGCTTTTCTTTTCCTTACCCAGAATTAGCTTATCCTTTGCTTCTTCAAAATCATCCATTTGGATTTGGCTTTTGTTTTTACTGGCTGCTATCAGGGCAGCTTCATTCACCAAATTTGCCAAATCGGCACCGCTAAAACCTGGTGTTCCCCTGGCAATTAATTCCAGGTGCACATCGTTTGCCAAAGGCACTTTATCACTATGCACTTTCAAAATTTCCGTTCGGCCTTTAATATCAGGCAAATCAACTGTTACTCTGCGGTCAAATCTTCCCGGTCGCAATAATGCCGGGTCCAGAATATCGGGACGGTTAGTTGCGGCTATAATAATAACAGCTTCATTGGGTTCAAAACCATCCATTTCCACCAAAAGCTGATTCAGAGTTTGTTCGCGCTCATCGTGTCCGCCTCCTAAACCACTGCCCCGATGTCTGCCAACAGCGTCAATTTCATCAATAAAAGTGATACAAGGGGCATTTTTTTTGGCTTGGTCAAAAAGGTCTCGCACTCTGGCTGCTCCTACACCTACAAACATTTCTACAAAGTCCGAACCGCTGATGGAAAAGAAAGGAACTCCCGCTTCGCCGGAAACCGCTTTAGCAAGCAAGGTTTTACCAGTTCCCGGTTGCCCTACCAGTAAAACACCGCGAGGTATTCTTCCGCCTAAGCGTTGAAACTTTTTCGGGTCTTTTAAAAATTCTACAATTTCCTGCAGCTCTTCTTTGGCTTCATCCACCCCGGCTACATCTTTAAAAGTAATTCCCGTTTTACTGGCTTCATATAAACGGGCTTTACTTTTACCGAAACTAAATGCCTTAGCGTTTTGAGCATTCATTCCGCGCATGAAAAATACCCAGAAAATAATCAGCAGTAAAAAAGGCAGCAGATAAGAAATAATTCCTGCCCAACGGGATGGTTTAGTAGCACTAACTTTAATTCCCAATGCCACCAGGGAGTCAACCAATTGCGGATTTTCAAAAGGAAGGGTAGTAGAGAATTTCTTATTGGCAACATCGGTGTAGAAAATATCCTTTTCAGCAAACTGCACCTGAGTAATCTGCCCATTAGCTACCCGCGCCATAAAATTGCTGTAACTTTCTTTAGTTACAGTGTTTCCACTGGAACTAAAGCTGTGAAATATAATCACAATCAGCAAAATCAGCATAATTATTAGAGGCAGAGAGAAAGGAGATTTTTTAACCGGGGCATTTTTCGGATTTTGGGGAGTTTGTAAATCCGATTTGGGTTTATCTTTATTATTGCTGTTCTTTCTTTTCAGCACAATCATTCTGATGATACTGATCAGCGTTATCAGGATCAATGCCAGGATAAACCAATTCATCAGGGTTGAAAATTGGGTAAAAGCATTTTCCGCTCCGGGAAGGGTTTCCTTTTGGGCATTAAGAGAATCAATGCTGATAGCGTTTAAAGTGCTGAACGCTATCAGGCACAAGGTAATAATTATATTTTTCGTCATCTATAAAGCTCTTCTTTCAATATTCCTATAAAGGGCAGGTTACGATATTTTTCTGCATAATCCAATCCATAGCCCACCACAAATTCGTTTTTAATAGAAAATCCGATATAGTCAAAAGTAACATCTGTCTTATGTGCGTCGGGCTTATCCAAAAGAACGCAGGTCTTCAAACTTGCCGGTTTGTGCTGGCAAAGATAGTCCTTAATATATGCCAGCGAAAGACCTGTATCCACAATATCTTCTATTACTATCACATCTCTGCCCGAAATGTCAATATCTATATCCTTACGAATTTTTACAACTCCACTACTGCTGGTATTGCTACCGTAACTGGAAATTGCCAAAAAATCCACTTCTATCGGGATAGTGATACTGCGTGCCAAATCAGCCAAAAATATGAAACCGCCTTTAAGAATACCTATCAATACAGGTATGCTGCCTCTATAGCCATTGGAAATTTCCAGCCCTAATTCATGAATACGGGTTTGAATTTTGTATTCATCAAAAAGGACGGCAGAAATATCACAATTCATCTTATTCATTGTTTCCTCTTATCTTTTTATGGATTGCTTTGCGGGACTTGGATGAAATCGTATGGGCGGTTATTTGTAAATAGCGGGTAGTGCTTTCATCATAGCGAACCCGGTTATCCAAACGCAATCCTGCAATCCAAAATAACTTTTCCCCATCATCAAAAACGGGTATTGAATCCCTCTCATATTTAGGGACTTTTTCGTCAATAAAAAACTCTTTCAGGCGTTTGAATTGAGTCATTCCGAAAGGTATAAATTTATCTCCCGGTTTACGAAAACGAATATAAAAGGGACTTTTCACTTTATCGGCATCTATGATAACTTGTTCTTCTTCTCCAACCATTTTTTGCTCCTTGGGCAAAATTCGCAAGTATTTGAAAGTGAAACGGTAATTTCCATAAACTGCCAAAGTGCGGTCAGCATCAATCAGCAGCGGTTCTATATCCTGCGGTTCTTTTTCAGATTCTATTTGCACAATCAGTTCTTCATATTGTTTAATAACAGTTATTTTGTGCGGTAAGCAAAGAGTTTTACTGCCGTGAGCGTTTAAAACATTCTCAATTGCTTGATAATGAACAGCAAAAAAATCACTGTCACAAGCACAAACCTGTTGGAAAACATCGCGTAATAGATAGTATCTTTCAATTTTGTTAAGCTTTACCAGGGAGTTTTTATCCAGAACTATCTTACCTGGCTGCTGGTCTAAACACAAGCGTTTGAAATGAGTTTTATTCTTTTGTTTGAATATACTTTCTGCCTGGGCAAAATAATCAGCTAATTGGGATAGATGTTTTTTCAACTCGGGGTTAAATTCTTTCTCCAAAAGGGGAATAAGTTCATTGCGTAAAAAATTGCGGCGGAATTTATTATTCCGATTGCTGGAATCTGTCCTCCAGGTAATTCCTGCTTTATTTAAAATATCTTCCAAATCTTTACGGCTGAAGCATAACAAAGGATGCACAATTTTACCGGAAACAGGTTTGATGCCTGCCATTCCGCTTATTCCTGAGCCCCTTAAAAGATTCAAAATAACTGTTTCTGCCTGGTCTTCTCTTTGATGGGCAAGCAGAATTTTATCCATTTTATAACTCTCCAGCACTTTGTTAAAGGACTCCATCCGCTTTTTACGCGCCTGATTTTCCAGATTGCCTTTCTCGGGAATATTGATTCTGTGGATAATGATGGGGATGTTTAGCTTTATACAGAGTTCTTTTACCGATTGTTCATCTTTATCGCTTTCTGCACCCCGAATCTGATGATTGATATGCACAGCCAGTAAAGTTAAATTTAAAGAGACCCTTAATCTGGAGAACAGATATAGCATAGCATTGGAATCTGCACCACCGGAACAACCAAGCAAAAGTTTTTCACCATTTTGGATTAGCTTATTTTCAGTGATGTTCTTTTCCAGCCGTTTTAACGCTTCCGCAATTTCCATCTATTATTTTTCTCCCTTTTAACAATCATTTTTGAACTTGCTTTCAATGTCAACTGCTTTTTTTTAAAAGAGAAAAGAGAAGAATGAAAAAGTGGAAAGCCCCAAAAAAAGGTTGAGAGGGTTGATAAACGGAGGGTTGACCTCCTGGTCAACCCACCTCCTACGATTTTTTTCCGGAAGGTTGACCTCCTGGTCAACCCTCCTCTTACGATTTGTTTTCGTACCAATAAAATTGCGGTAACGAAACACCAGTGTTACCACTAAACGACAAGATGTCGTTTTTCCGGAAGGAAACCAATGATAGCTTGGTTTCCGGAGGGTTGACTTCCTGGCCAACCCACCTACAAAAACGACGAGGACATCTTTTTTCCGGAAAAAAAAGCCCCAAAGGGCGACACGAAAATAGCGATGGCGGCGTAAGCCCCTCGTAAACATCACGATGCAAGCAGTGGAAGGTTTTGACTTACAATTTTCACCTGCCTTCAATGTAACCACACCCCACTATCTTTTTTCACATACAACCATATTGCAACCGGTTTCCAAACCGAAAAATTGTGAGTTAAAACAAGAATTCTGCGCACAGGCAACCGCATTACACCAACCCCTCAAATTCCACAATTGTGAAAAAATGTCCTTTTTCACATTTTCAGAGTTGGGTAGGTATTGTTCAGAAATTGTTGTTCCGGGGTTGAATTTTTGTTTTAACTCTAAACCGAGCTTCAGCTTTGACAGTATCGGACAAA
>DAONFA010000022.1 GCA_035403355.1 Candidatus Cloacimonas sp.
CTGTCAAAGCTGAAGCTCGGTTTAGAGTTAAAACAAAAATTCGTCGCGAAGTCACTATTTCTGAACAATTCCAACTCAACCCTGCAAATGTGAAAAAGAAAATCCTTTACGATTGTGGAATTTGAGGGGTTGGTGAAATTCGGTTGCCAGTGTGCAGGATTCTTGTTTTAACTCACAATTTTGAAATGAGGAAACCAGTAAAAGTGCGGTTGCCATTGTTTGCAATTTGTGAGTTGTGGTTTCAGTGATGGCTGTGGCAAAATTGTAAGTCAAAACAAGCTGTTTGCATCGTGAATTTTACGAGAGGGGTGTCCTACAGCTACGATTTTTTTGTGTAGCCGGAGCTCGCTGAGACACCGCAATTTTTTCCTGGTTGCCATTTTACATTCATTCTAAATTGGGCATTCTCAATCCGGGTACTCTATATCTTTATAATATCAGTGAAATCCTTTAGAGACAATAACTCGTCACGAGTCCTCACTGCCATAACCCGGCATAAATATGAAAAAGGGTTTTTGGCAGTGACGACTCCTGACTTCTTACTTTTAAATTGGCCGATAAGTAACTAATTGTTCGCTAAATAACTGTTTACATTCTTTTGTTCTTTACGGTTTTCAATTTCCTTAGCTACAGCTACAGGAACACATGTCTTATTAACGGGATTAAAATATGTTCCCAAACTTTTTGCTAAAACAAGTGCTGCCGGAATACCGATAATGGAAATAAATAAACCGGCAATTTGGAACAATGTTAAAACACAAAGAACCAATCCAAAAGGAATATAAAAAATCGTAGCAATTATTCCAAAGGTCTTCCAAGCTTTGTTCTGCTCAATATTCAGGTCTTTTTTGCTGACCATTGAATAGCTGAAAGGAGCTAACAAAAATTTGCCAAATTGGATAAGACCTAAGCCGATAGGTGCACCAATCACTGAAATGATAAAAATGCCACCAACAATAAAAGCGGTTAGAGCGGTCATAAAACCGCAGAACGGGAAGTGCCACAGAATGTTTGCTAAAACTCGCATAACATTTCTCCTTTTTTTGAATTTATGCTATACTTTTAACTTTACTCCAGTTGTCAAGCACAAAAAATGCAATATGAATTATTTGGCTTTCTATTATTGCTGTGATAAATAGTCAAGCTAAACGATGCGGTTACGGATATACGAATGGATAAACAAAACAGATTTCCTATTATCCTCTCATTTTTTTTTAACTTGTAATCTCTGCCAGCGTAGTTTTATTTTTTGCTGTCCGATGTATCTAAATTGATATAGTTAGGGCTAAATAATAATTAAATAACACTATAGCGTATTCTGCATTGGGATAGTGAATTTTCTATTTTTGCAAATATCTTTGGCAAACTCATTTAAGAAAAATTTGGCTTTTTGGGTAAAGAATGACTTTGCTACCTCCATTGTATCTTATAAGCTTATCTAATTTAAAGCACAGAAAGCTTATTATTTGCCTTTAGGCAAAGATAAATTAGTAAAATTCTTATAATTTACTGTCTGATATGTTGTTATTGCTTGTTTTCTGGCTCTGGTTTTCTTACTGTTGCATCAATAACTTGATTAAGCGTTGCTCTGGTACTTATAGAGATATCGGCTAACACTTTGACCAATTCAGCAATTGCTATTAAAATTATCGCACTTACGATTGCTCCTACAAGTGCTAATATACCAAATGGCCATAAATCGCCTTCTACTTTAGATATAACTATCGCACCTATCAAACCGGTTACAACCATTAAGAAAGAAAATATCTCAAGAACTATAGAAATTACTCTCAAAGCGGGATAATGAACCGGTTTGTAATAAATGTTCATCGCATAAGGATTGAACTGAGCATTCTCGTTAGTAGGAGAATTAGAACAAGAAGGATCTACATCTTCTTTTTCTATTGATCGATATAGTTTTATTTTCTTATCTACAAGTAAAGTTTTGAACCAAGATTTTTCAAAAGCTTACCTAAGAATTATCTACTTTGTTTAGGTTTATGCCCAATAATACATTCGGGGAAAATGCATTGGCAAATTCTTCTTTTACCAAAGGCACCAATTGTTGCTTAATGATTTCAAGTGGTCTCGCAATTGCTATATAGCCGTAAGACAGTTCAGATAAGCCAATCTATTTAGCAATCATTCATTGAGGATACAATTTTGGCTATCCAAAATCAGCGAAACTTTTGTTTATTGAGGTTGTGAGAAAGGCATTCCCCGTATCTGAATTCAGCAATCCGATAGCTAAGATTGCCTGTTGAATTTATCTGGCTTTGCTATTTCCTTAATTAGCTATATCGTAATGACTAAAAACCGGTAGCACGAACTATCAACAACCGAAGAATATAATTTTTGCTTGCCAACAGTTCTTGATACCGGCAAATAATGTTTTTGTTATCTAACTTGGATTTAAGACCTTATTTACGAGAACGAATAGCGGTAGAGAAACTATTGCGGATATCTCTCTGCGCTTTCACATTAAAAAATCCCTTTGCTGCTATAGGAAGAGTTATAAAATTGCCATCTACCGTGTAAACAGTGCCTTCTGTCTGATAAGGGTCTGTTTTTTGCGTAACCAGATAGCGGTTTGCTCCAATAATGCTATCCCAGGTTAAGTTCAAATTTGTTCCATTGATAGTTAGAACAACATTATTGGGACTAAAATCAGCTGTAAAGAATTTGTATTCAGGCATACTTTTCTGACCGCGGGCATTGGTAATAAACATAACGAGCTGATATTCACCATCCTGCTGTAAATGCACAATGCTTGCTTCCAAAGCTACTGTAATATCCGTTGCCGGATTAGTAAGTGCATAAGTATAAACCTCTTCGGGATTAGCTCCGCTACCGGGAAAAATACCAGCAAACACTATTTATAACGGGTTGAGAATAGGAAGACAGATAGAGGAATTTATACTCATTCAAACTCCAGTAACCGGCATTATTTTTCACTCGGACACCCAGCAAATGCATTCCAGGTGGAACATTTTCATCAGTAAGCTCAAAATTAAACAGGTAGGAATTTTCTTCCCTCATACGGGAAGAAACAGGAATTCCATTTCCCTGCCCCGGATCATTATCCACAAACATTTCTGCGTAAGTAATAGGACTGATACCGGCTGCCCCTTTAAAAACTACTTTGGAACAATTGGCACTCCAAAAGCCCTTGGCATCTTGACAGCGCACAAACAAAAAATGCAAGCCACTGGAAAGACCATTAGTAGAAATTGACTCTGTACATAAGATATCCGAACTTCCAGTAAAAGCCAAGGCAGTGCCCAAATGATAACCGGGATCAGTATCGTAAAAATATTCCAGATAAGTAATCGGAGTATTCAGGGAGGATTGTTTTAAAATAAATTTACTGTTCAATAAGCTCCATTTTCCGGTTTCATCTTTGGCACGGAGATATAATAAATGCAAGCCATCTGATACATTTTGCAGGTTAACATCAAAACCGGTATTGATATCTGCAGACGGAGTAATAGGCACCTGAGTTGCCAATCCCAAGCCCGGATCCGTATCAAAATAATATTCTACCTGAGAGATGTTTACACTCCCCAAGAATAGAAAACCGGCAAAACAAAGGCAGAAACACAATAAAATGCGTTTCATTTTGCACCTCAATTGTTGGAACGAGCTTTTATCTGAACAGGAATTACAAACCCAGTTGCAGGAGCAGTAAATTCATAAATGGTAGGAATGGCAGGAATTCCCGATAAACGGTAGGGTTCTAAACCGCCAAAAATTCCGCAATCTTGTCCATTGATGCCTGCTCCAATAGCCGAAGAACCAGGAAAAAGCTGATAATAACCATCCTGAGAACCAGTTGCTACATAAATATCACCCGGAACATCATACAAATTTCCTTCTCCTGTTATATTTGCATTAGTTTGCCAATTCCAGTTGCTTATCGCACGAAATACATTATGGTGAAACGAAGTTGCAGGATTATAAGAAAAACTAAATTCCCATCCCTGGCCGAAAAACCAGAATATGCAATTATAAACATCTGCGTTATAAAAGAGACAACTGTTATTAGTGATATTATTAGCAAAGATTCCACTGCAAGTTTCTGTGGAATGAAAGCATTCACCGGTTGAAGCTGCTATGAAATTATTAGCTATTAGATAATTTGCTGCCATATCAGCATATATTGATTGACCATTCCAATCTTCGCAATTAACAAAATTTTGAAGGATAATGCAATTGGAAGCATAAATACCTATCCTGTTAATATAATTGCGCTGAACTACTATATTAGGTATATTTGCTTGCAGATAGTAAATTGTCATTCCGCTAACTAATGAACCGCTGGAACCGGAATTAAAAATAATGTTGGCTACTTTAGCAGGGGTAAGATTATTTTGCAGACCGGGATTTTGATTCAGAAAATAGCCCGGTCCAATAATCGTTAATGGACGAGTTAAAGTTACATCACTATAAGTGGAAGGTGCTCCATAAACATACAGAGTATCATAATCGGCTACATCTGATGAGGCACAAGCAACATCTAAATTGTTAAAATTTGCAGCCATTCCAGGAATGCTATTTACATTCCAGACAGTGGAAAAGATAGCACTTACCAAAAGTGCCAGGACGAGAGTAAATAAGGGCTTTTTCATAATAGTAACTCCTACTATAAATATTTTGTTCTATACTTATCTTGCCATTAAAATGTCAAGTGTTTTTTTATCTTTTTGTAAATTTAGCTTTAAGATAAATCAGAACCTATTGCCTATATAGTAGTTAACTTAAGAAATTTTATTTTAACTAACAGTTTTTCGGTTTGTAGAACCGTTGTAGAACGGGTGAAAGTGAAAATGTTCTTGGGGTGTAGTTACATTGAAGGCAGGTGAAAATTGTAAACCAAAATCCGGATTGCAGCTTTTGCTTGACAATTATGCGCTCTAACAGATTTTGCAATGTGCTATAAGATAAAAAGATACACTTGGGAGAAAGAAAATGGAATACAGGTTTAATGAAATTGAAAAGAAATGGCAGAATATTTGGCGGGAAAAAGGGATATTTAATGCCCCCGATACAAGTTCCAAGCCCAAATATTATGTTCTTTCAATGTTTCCTTATGCATCAGGAGTTCTTCATGTAGGGCATGCTTCCAATTACTTTATTGGAGATGTTATATCGCGCTTGAAAATGATGGAAGGTTTCAATGTGATGCAGCCCATTGGTTATGACGCTTTTGGTATGCCCGCGGAAAATTTTGCGATTGAGCACAATTCCCATCCGCGCCTTACTACTGAAGAAAACATTGCCGCGATGCGTATTCAATTTGACAGTATGGGTTTTGGTTTTGACTGGAGCAGAGAAATCAGCACTTGCCGTCCGGAGTATTATCGTTGGGGTCAATATCTTTTTAAGAAGTTATATGAAAAGGGCTTAGTTTACCGAAAAAAGGGATTTCAGAACTGGTGTGATAAATGTCAGACAGTTCTTGCCAACGAACAGGTTGTAGATGGTCACTGTTGGCGTTGTGGAAGCATTGTAGAACAAAAAGAACTGGAGCAATGGTATTTCAGAATTACTGAATATGCAGAAGAATTGCTGGATTTTTCCAAAGTGATTGATTGGCCTGAGCGAGTAATCACAATGCAAAAGAATTGGATAGGCCGTTCGGAAGGCGCTAAAGTTGATTTTACTTTAGAAGGGACAAACGACAAAATTCCGATTTTTACAACTCGTCCGGATACTATTTACGGAGTAACTTTTATGGCTTTGCCTCCGGAGCATCCTTTGGTGCAAAAATGGCTGAAGGAAGAACCGGATAATAAAGAACTGCAGGATTTTTGCCATAAAGTTATCAATGAGGATAAAGTTCTGCGCAGTGCAGAGGAGACAATAAAGGAAGGAATTTTCAGCGGTCGTTATGCGATAAATCCTTTTAATGGAGATAGAATTCAGGTTTGGATTACTAATTATGTTCTTATGGATTACGGAACGGGAGCAGTTATGGCTGTTCCGGCACACGATCAACGCGATTTTGAGTTTGCCCGAAAGTATCATATCCCGCTTAAAATAGTAATTCAAAAACCCGATATGTCCTTAAAAGTGGAAGAAATGCAGGAAGCGTATATAGAACCGGGAATTATGGTAAATTCTGCTAAGTTTAACGGGATGGATAGTGCAGAGGCAATTTCTGCAATCACCAATTGGGCTGTGGAAAACGGTTGGGGCGAAAAAACCGTTAGTTATCGTTTACGGGATTGGTGTATTTCAAGGCAGCGATATTGGGGCAATCCTATTCCGGTTATCCACTGCCCCCATTGTGGAATAGTTTTAGTTCCGGATGAGGATTTACCGGTTGAATTGCCGGATAATGTTCAAGTAGGCAGAACTACCCAAAATCCGCTGTTGAGCGTCCCGGAGTGGATAAATGTTCCCTGCCCGAAATGTGGAGCTCCGGCAAAAAGAGAAACTGATACAATGGATACCTTTGTAGATAGCAGTTGGTATTATGCTCGCTACACAGACCCTAATAATAAGCAAGAACCCTTCAGTAAAGAGCTTGCTGATTATTGGCTTCCTGTAGATCAATACATTGGCGGAATTGAACATGCCTGTATGCATTTATTGTATGCCCGCTTTTTCCATAAATTTATGCGTGACTTGGGTTGGGTAAATTGTGATGAACCCTTTGCCCGTTTACTTACCCAGGGTATGGTTACAAAAGACGGAGCCAAAATGAGCAAGTCCAAAGGCAATGTTGTTGATCCGAAATATATTATAGATCGCTATGGAGCAGATACTTTGCGCACTTTTTTGCTTTTCGCCTCACCCCCCGAAAAAGATGTGGACTGGAGCGATGATGGCATTATGGGTGCTTTCCGTTTTTTGAACAGGGTTTGGCGATTGATAGATAGTAATCTGGAACTTATTAAACGCGGTTTAGGGCTAAATGAATGCGCGGATGTTATTTCTGAAAGAATTAAAGAGCTGCGTTATGAAACCCACTATGCTATTTATAGATGGCGAGAGGATTGTTTATCCCGTTTGCAATTTAACACTGCCATTGCCACTTGTATGGAATTCTTGAATGCTATCTTGAAAATTAAAGAACCGGAAAAATTGAATGCCGCGGAACTGAAAATTTATGCTTTTGCCTGTGCTACTTTACCTAAATTGCTGTATCCCTTTGCACCTCATATTGCAGAAGAGCTTTGGCAAAAAATAGGCAATGAAAATATGCTTAACGATTGTGGCTTACCGGAATATGATGAACGCTATCTGATACAGGATAAAATAACTTATGTAATTCAGGTGAACGGTAAACTTAGGGGAAAGATTGAAGTTGAACCAGATATTACTGCAGAAGAAATTAAGCGGATGGCTCTGGAAGCTGAAAATGTTAAACGCTATATAGCAGAACAGGACATCAAAAAGATAATTGTAGTTCCCGGAAAAATGGTCAGTATTGCAGTTGGTAAATAATATAAATCAAGAAGACGGAAAACAGAAAATAAAAATGTTTGTCACTTAGCCCTTCGCTTTCAGCCCTCTACTAAAAGACCTTGAGGGTTTTAGGGAACCGGGAAAGTGAAAAAAGCACTCGGGGTTTACTTTTCCCGAGGGGCTTACGCCGCCGTCGCTATTTTAGTGTCGCCCTTAGGGGCTTCGGAAGGACGATGTCCTCATCGTCCAAGCACGAGAAGAGATTGAACAGGAGGTCAGCATTGCGATGTCTCTCTCAGGGGCTTTTTTTTTCGGAAGGACGATGTCCTCATCGTCCAAGCACAAGAAGAGATTGAACAGGAGGTCAGCATTGCGATTTAGTCCTAAGGGGCTTTTTTTTCGGAAGGACGATGTCCTCATCGTCCAAGCACAAGAAGGGGTTGACCAGGAGGCCAGCATTGCGATTTAATCCTTAGGGGCTTTTTGTCTCGGAAGGACGATGTCCTCGTCGTCCAAGCACAAGAAGGGATTGACCAGGAGGTCAGCATTGCGATTTAATCCTTAGGGGCTTTCAAGCATAGAGCAAAAGGTGAAGAGTTTGTTTTCCCTTTTTTTCAAGTGTATCACTTTTCGCTTGCCAACTCGTACCATTTTTTATTGCCATCCACAGCATTAAGGACTAATAACGCCGGTAACTATATAGTGATAAAATAGCTGTCGTCGTTATTAGTCCTATGCGGTAAAGGGATAGAGAAGAAATCCAGGTAAAGATGACTTCTGACTTTCAATATATACGCAGATGCTTTTGGGATAACATTATCTTTTCTTCTTGGTAAAAATCCTGTTCAATCCCAATTTGTAATCAATTCTTTTATCTGCGTAATCTGCGAGTGTATTTTTACTTATTCAGGTCTTTAGCTTTGATGGCATCCTTCTTAGGTTTGATAGTGGATTCTTCCACAAACTGGATAATAGCCATCGGGGCATTATCCCCTCTGCGAAAACCTGCTTTCAACACCCGGGTGTAACCCCCGTTTCTGCCTTCAAAAGCCGGGGCAATTTCGTCAAATAATTTTTTAACCAGGGTTCTATTGCCCAGAACGCTATAAGCCAGGCGTCTGGAATGGACAGTGTCATTTTTACCGTAAGTGATTACGCGTTCTACATATCTTCTCAATTCTTTTGCTTTCGGGAGGGTTGTCTTCAGCTGTCCATGTTCTATCATTGATTTAACAAGATTTCTCATCATCAAGCGGCGGGCATCCATTTCCCTGCCAAATTTTCTTCCTTCAACTCTATGTCTCATTTTTCACCTTCTTTTTGGAGCCGGGAACCGGCTTACGCACTGTTGCAGTAGTTACTGGTTCTTTGGTCTTTTTTTCTTTGGGTGCAGGTTTTTCAGCAACCGGTTTGGTTTTAGGTTTTGCCTTTGTTTTTGTTTCTGAAACCTTGGTTTCTTTTTCTTCAACCGGAAGGACACCTCTGTTTCTCGCTTCTCTAATTTGACGGTAAATAGAATCAACATCCATTCCGAGGTGTAAATCGTAAGTTTTTAGTTTTTGCATTATTTCTTCCAGAGATTTTTTACCGAAATTCCGGAATTTAAGCATCTCGGGTTCCGATTTAGAAACCAGATCGCCAATAGTATCAATTTTTGCCTGGGATAAACAATTGGCAGCGCGCACGCTAAGTTCAATTTCGCGAACATTTTTCGCCAATTTTCTTTCCAATTCTTCCAATTCGGGGTCTAATTCTATATCGCGTATGTATTGCGGTTCAATTTCAAACAGAGATATTTTAGCTGCCATATCTTTCAAAATCTTGGCAGAAAGAAATAGCGCAATGGATGGTTCTGTAGCACCATTGGTAAAAATCTCCAGAATTAAGCGATCGTAATTCATTCTTTCTTTCACCCGTTGATGAGTAACACTGAAATTTACCTTCAGCACAGGTGAATAGATAGAATCAATCGGAATAAAACCAACCGCTTTACCCTCGGGATTTTGTCTATCTGCGGAAACATAACCCCTTCCGATACCTACAATCATTTCCAGCCGAAAATCAATATCATCTACCACTTCCAGCAGATAAAGGTCTTTATTGATAATTTTCACATAGGAATTTTCCTGAATATCAGAGGCATGGATTTGCCCTTTTCCTTTGTGTTCAAGAACCAATGATACTTCTTCTATGGAACTGGAATATATAACAAGTTTCTTTAGTCGCAAAATTAGATCAATGTAATCAGAATTTGTTCCCGGAATAGGACAAAATTCATGATGCAAACCCTCAATTCGGACAAAACGAATCGCTGCCCCTTGAATGGAAGATAGCAAAATCCGACGCAAGGTATTTCCCATCGTGGTGCCAAATCCCGGTTCCAGAGGACCGATTTCAAACTTGCCGTAAGTGCGGGAATATGTCTGTTTATCATAATCCACGCCTTCGGGCATTTGTAAAGGTTCAAGATACATCATAGCTGCTCCTTAAGCTTGTAACATATTACTTGGAGTAGAACTCAACAATAAGACGCAGGTCACAAGTAACCGGAATCTCACTGATTGCGGGAAGGGAAAGAAATTGACCGCGGAAATTTTCTTTATCTATACTTAACCAGGAATAAGGTGATGAGGCCTCTGTTTTATCCATCGCTTCCAATAGAGGTTTCATTCCTTTGCTCTTGGGACGCACTTCAATGATGTCTCCCCCCTTAAGCAAATAGGAAGGAATATCCACTTTCCTGCCATTAACCAGAAAATGACCATGATTAACGAATTGACGCGCCTGCATTCTGGTTACGGCAAAACCCATCCGATAAACAACATTATCTAAACGGCGTTCCAATAGCAATAATAAATTATCACCTGTAACACCGGGAGCTTTGGCAGCTTTCTTAAAATAATTGCTGAACTGCCTTTCCAGTAAATTATAGGTATTGCGTAGTTTTTGCTTTTCCCGCAAGTGCAAATTGTAATCGGAGGGCTTACGATGCATAACTCTGCCATGCTGCCCGGCTGGAAATTTGCGTCTGCTTAATACTTTATCATATTTTGCATTGCCATAGATATTTTCTCCAAATCTACGACAAATTTTTGCTTTAGGTCCTGTATATCTTGCCATTATTACTCCTTATATCCTTCTGGTTTTAGGTGGACGACAGCCATTATGCGGAATAGGAGTAGCATCTTTAATCATCGTAACTTTCATCCCGGCTGCATTTATTGCCCGAATTGCGGATTCTCTTCCGCCTCCGGGACCTTTAACAATCACTCCAACCTTCTGAATTCCCATATCCAAACCTGCCTTAGCTACTTCTGAAGCGGCAACTTGAGCTGCAAAAGGAGTACTTTTACGAGAGCCCTTGTTACCAACTTTGCCTCCGCTTGACCAGGCAAGAACATTTCCCGCTCTATCAGTTAAAGTAACAATAGTGTTATTAAAACTGGAATGAACAAAGAACAGTCCTTCATCAAAGGCAAGGCGCACTCTTTTTTTCTTAGTTCTGGTTTTTGTAGCCATTATCCTCTCCTATTTCTTTCTCTTTATTGTGTTTCCGCGAGGACCTTTGCGGGTTCTGGCATTAGTATGAGTTCTCTGTCCGTGGACAGGAAGTCCGCGTTTATGTCTTAAACCGCGATAGCAACCAATTTCCATCAACCGTTTAATATTCATCGCTACCTGAGTTCTAAGAGAACCTTCAACAACATATTCATTCTGAATAATATCCCGCAGGATTTTTTCCTCTTCAATGGTAAGATCGGCTACTTTTTTCATTTGATCAATGTTCGCCTTATTACAGATTTCTATGGCACTTGACCTGCCAATTCCATAGATATAAGTTAACCCAATAAACAAGCGTTTGTTTTTCGGAAGTTCAATACCAGCTATATGTGCCAAGTTTTTCCTCCTTAACCCTGTCTTTGTTTATGTTTGGGATTTGAACTGCAAATAACCCGGATTATGCCGTGGCGTTTAATAATTCTGCAGTCCTTGCAGATTTTTTTAACGGAAGCTCTCACTTTCATTATCATCTCCTTGTTATAGCCCAAGGGCTTATACAATCATTCATTTATAACGGTAGGTAATTCTGCCGCGGGTAAGGTCATAGGGCGAAAGTTCCACTTTAACTTTATCTCCCGGCAGAATTCTAATATAATTCATTCTCATTTTCCCTGAAGAATGTGCCAATATTTCATGACCATTTTCCAGGGTTACGCGAAAAGTTGTGTTGGGTAGTGCTTCTGTCACCACTCCTTCCACTTCAATAACACCGGATTTACTCATAACTAATTTCCTCAACCGGCAACTGTTAAAATTTCGGGTGCACCATCGGTTACTAAAATAGTATGTTCAAAATGAGCAGATAAACTATTATCCGCCACTTTAAATTCCCAACCATTTTCCGATACACGATTTGTGCCGATATTAACCATCGGTTCAATCGCTAAAGTCATTCCTGCAGCTAAACGAGGACCTCTACCCTGTTTTCCGATATTAGGTATCATTGGCTCTTCGTGTAAATCCCGTCCAACTCCATGACCGGTTAAATCATCCGCTACAAAATAACCCTTGAATTTCACAAAAGAGCCAATCGCATAAGAAATATCGCCTACACGGTTTCCCGGAATAGCGGCTGCAATTCCTCTGTAAAGAGCATCTTTAGTTACTTGCAAAAGGTCTTCTGCTTCTGCGGATATTTTTCCTACTCTGTATGTTCTGGCTGCATCCCCGTTATATCCATCAAGAACTACTCCAAGATCAATTCCGATGATATCGCCTTCCTGCAAAATCTTTTTGGCGCTGGGAATTCCATGCACAATCTGTTCATTGATAGAGGCACAGATAGAGCCGGGAAACGGAGGTAAACTATCCACCCGGTATCCCTTAAATGAAGGGCTGCCACCTCTACTGCGAATAAAATCCTCAGCATATTTATCCAGTTCCAGAGTGCTAATTCCGGGACGAATAATTTCTTCCAGAGCGTCCAGCAGGCAACCTATAATCCGGCAGCTTTTGCGCATTTTTTCTATCTCAGTGGGCGATTTGATGTATATCATATTCCTTACATTGAGCGTCCGCGCAATTTCCCTTTCTTCATAAAACCATCATAGTGACGCATAACCAGATGGGATTCTATTTGTTGCAATGTATCCAAAGCTACACCAACCACAATCAGCAAACCGGTTCCCCCAAAATAAAAAGGAAGCTCTAACTGATTACTCATAATTTCCGGTAACAAAGCGATAAAAGCAAAGAAAATAGCTCCGGGAAGAGTAATTCGCACTAAAACATTATTAATATATTCTGCGGTCTTTTTTCCTGGTTTCTTACCTGGAATATGACCACCGTATTTTACCATATTTTCTGCCATTTCTGTAGGGTTAAGCACAATAGCAGTATAAAAATAAGCAAAGAAAATAATGAGCCCGACATATAAGATAGTATAAATAATAGAACCCGGTGAAAGTAATTCCTTTAAAGTAGTCCAGAAAGCAGTTTCCTTCCCTAATAGAACAATGATTGTGGCAGGAAACATTAAAACGCTTTGAGCAAAGATGATTGGAATAACACCTGCTGTATTAACTCTTAGAGGTATATAAGTACTTTGACCACCGTAAACTCTTCTTCCCACTATCTTTTTGGCATATTGAACCGGAATTTTACGCACTGCTTCCGTAACGAAAATAACAGCTGCAGTTACTATCACCATTAAAGCTACGGAAATAATTGCCTTCCATACATAAGAAGGGTCACCGGGTATCTTTTGAATCATTCTTACAAAACCTTCCGGATAACGAGATATTATTCCGGCAAAAATGATTAGGGAAATACCATTACCAATTCCGTGCTCCGTAATTTGTTCTCCAATCCACATAACAATCATAGTTCCTGTAACCAGGGTAATTATTCCTGTTAAATGAAATAAAAAATTAGAACTTGGGACAACTCCAACGGACAAACTGGCTAACCACATAGTGATTGTTATAGCATTAAAAGCAGCCAATATAACAGTTCCATAACGAGTTATCTGATTCAGTTTCTTCTGTCCGTCCGCTCCTTCCTTACGCAATTTTTCAAAATAGGGAATGATGCTTCCTAAGAGCTGAATTACAATGGATGCGGTAATATAGGGCATAATACCCAAAGCAAAAACTGAAGCTCGTTCAAAATTTCCGCCCACAAAGAGGTCTAACAAACCAAAAAGATTTTTTCCACCGCTATCTACTCCTGCAAAGTAAGCTTTCAACGCGGTAGCATTAACTCCGGGAAGAGGAATAAAGCTACCTAAGCGATAAAGCACTAAGAATAGAGCTGTAAATAATATCTTTTTCTTTAAATCCGGTATCCGGAATACATTTCCTATTGTTTTTAACAAGTTACATTACCTCCGCTTTGCCACCGTTTTTTTCAATAAGCTCTTTGGCTCTTTGAGAGAAAGCATTAGCTTTGATTGTAACGGTTTTCGTGAATTCATCTTTTACCCCAGCCAGAACTTTAACCGGTGCCTTGGCTTTCTTTCCCTTAGTGGGAATTAAACCCATTTTTTCCATCGCAGGTATATCTAATTCAGTTAGTTCCAAATCCTGTAAACGGTAGAGATTTAGGATGCGGTAATTTTCACGGAAGATATTCTTAAAACCGCGTTTGGGTAAACGACGGTTTAATGGCATTTGACCACCCTCAAAACGGGGAGGAACATTCCCTCCGGCACGCGCTTTTTTACCTTTGTGACCACGTCCGGCTTGATGTCCCCAACCGGAACCCTGTCCTTTTCCTACGCGTTTTTTGTCTTTTTTGCCTGCGGGTCTTTCCAGATTTGATAAAGTTAACATTTCTATTCCTCCTTCAGTTCTTCAACTTTTAAAAGGTAAGATACTTTATCAATCATACCTCGGATGGAAGGGCTATCATTATGAATACGACTGTGACCAATTTTCCCCAGACCGAGGGCTTTGATAACCTTTTTATGGTCTTCAATACGATTTATAGTACTGCGGATTTGAGTAACTTTAATTTTCATTTCTCCTCCTGACCAGTAATTTGAGCTATGGTTTTATTTCTGAGCCGGGCAATATCGGAAAGAGTACGCATAGATTTCAAACCGTTTATAGTAGCTTTTACTACATTTGTCGGAGTATTGGAACCTAAGGATTTACACAAAATATTTTCTATGCCGGCTACTTCAAAAATGGCTCGGGCTGTTCCTCCAGCAATTACTCCGGTTCCTGGAGCAGCTGGTTTTATGAGAACCCGGGAAGCACCATAACGCGCTACTATTTCGTGGGGAACGGTTCCTTTCACGATCGGCACCTTAAACATATTTTTAACGGCTTTTTCTTTGGCTTTTCTAATGGCATCGGCAATTTCATTCGCTTTGCCATTTCCCACACCAACATTACCTTGTTTATCACCAACTACTACAATTGCGGAAAAGCTGAAGTTCCTGCCGCCTTTTACTACTTTGGCAACACGCTTGGTTTCTACAACCTTCTCAATCAATTTTTCTTCTTCTAAACGATTATGTTCGTTATTCATCTTATCACTCCTTAGAATTCCAATCCGGCTTTGCGTGCACCATCGGCAAGGGCTTTCACTCTTCCGTGATATTTATATCCGGCACGGTCAAAAGCAACTTTTGTTATTCCGGCAGCAAGTGCTTTTTCTCCAAGTTTTACGCCTACTTCAAAACTTTGTGCCGTTTTTTTCATTCCTTCTAAACTACCTGAATCTTTAGCTATGGTGGACATTGAAACCAAAGTAACACCTTTTGTATCGTCTATAATTTGAGCATAGATATTTCTTAGCGAACGAAAGACCACTAAACGAGGGCGTTCAGCGCTTCCGCTTAAATTCTTGCGGATAGATAAATGCCGCCGGGTGCGAAGTGCATTCTTAATTTTACAGCTTGAAGTTATCATTTCTTTTCACCTTCCCTTATTTAGTTCCTGCTTTTCCGGCTTTAATAATAACATGCTCGTCATTATAACGAATACCTTTACCTTTGTAATTTTCCGGAGGACGGCAATTGCGAACTTCAGCTGCAAATTGCCCTACCAGCTGTTTATCTATCCCTTTGATAGTAATTATGCTTTGAAAATCGGAACGAATTCCTTTGGAGCGGGGAATAGCTTCCGCTTTTACTTGTAATTCTTCAGGTATCTGTAACAAAATATCATGCGAATAGCCGACAGTAAGTTTGAGCCAATGACCAATTACTTCTGAAGAATAACCCGTGCCATAAATATGCAGGATTTTTTGAAATCCTTCCGTTACTCCGGTAACCATATTTTGTAACAAAGCACGCGTTAAACCATGTAAAGCGCGCTGGTTTTTGCTATCGTCAGCACGATTAACTTTTAGCAGGTTATCGCTTATTTCAACAGAAATGCCGGGCAGAAGTTGCCATTGCAGTTCACCCAGATTTCCTTTGATGGTAACAATGTTATCGGAAACACTAACTTGCGCTCCGTTTATTAATTTGATAGGGGCTCTTCCAATGCGTGACATCTTCTTCTCCCTCACCAAACCTTGCAGATATATTCGCCGCCAACGCTTTTCAAACGGGCATCTCTATCTACCATAACACCCTGGCTGGTAGAAATAATTGCACAGCCGGTATTATTATACACACAGGGTAATTTATCAGCTTTCACATAAACCCTTCTTCCAGGTTTTGAGATCCTCTGAATTCCCTGCAAAACAGGTTCTCCGTCATTAGTATAACGCAGAATTACTAATATTCGTCTATAGTTTATTTTATGCTCCGGATCTCTATCAAGAACTTGAAAGCTGTTTACAAAGTTCTCTTCCGCCAGTATATTAACCAGTGCCTCTACGAGTTTATTGTGGTTAACAGTTACTTGGGAATGTCCGGCACGATATGCATTGCGGATTTTAGTTAATGCATCAGCTATCGGATCACTAACGCTCATTTTATTCTCCTCTGTCTTTTTTTACCAGCTGCTTCTGGTTATTCCAGGTATTTGACCTTGTGAAGCATACTTACGGAAGCACAAACGGCACATTCCGAAATCGCGCATATAGGCACGAGGGCGACCACAAATCTTGCAGCGGTTATATTTTCTAACTCTGTATTTAGGGGTTCGTTGTTGTTTAAGAATGAGTGATTTCTTTGCCACTTATTTCTCCTTATTCATTTTTTTGGAAAGGCATACCCAGCTCTTGTAACAGAGCACGGCATTCCTCATCGGTATTAGCGGTAGTTACTATGGTAATATTCAGTCCCCGAATCATATCTATTTTATCATAATCTATTTCCGGAAACACGGTTTGTTCTTTTAACCCGAAGGAAAAATTCCCTCTACCGTCAAAAGCATTAGTAGAAATACCGCGAAAATCTCTAATTCTCGGTATCGCCAGGGAAATAAGCCGATCGTAGAATTCATACATTACTTCATCTCTTAAAGTAACTTTACAGCCAATAGGCATTCCTTTCCGCAGCTTAAAATTGGATATGGATTTATGGGCTTTGGTTACTATGGGCTTTCTGCCACATATAAGTTCCATATCTTTCACGGCATTATCCAAAATAGCTTTATTCTGGGTTGCCTGTCCAACTCCCATACTTACCACAATCTTTTCCAGGCGGGGAACCTGATGGGGGTTTTTGTAACCAAAGCGTTTGGATAAGGCATCCATAACCTGATTTCTATAGCGTTCTTTCAAACGGTTCATTTCTTATCTCCTCTAAAGCTCATCACCGCTTTTTTTACAAACACGAATCCGGTGTCCTTCATGAATTTGATAAACCGGTTTGGAAACGGCATTCAGTTTCTCATTAAACAGCATAACATTGGAAGCTTCTATCGGTGCTTCCATAGTAATAATTCCACCTTGAGGATTTTGTTGGGTGGGCTTAGCATGCTTTTTAATCATATGCACTTTTTCCACAATCACTTTTCCGGTTTTGGGGAAAACCTTTAGAATATGACCTTTTCTGCCTTTATCGTCACCGGCTATTACTTTTACAAGGTCACCTTTTTTAAATCGTATTTTATTCTTTGTCATTATTCCCCCTACAGAACTTCCGGAGCCAGTGAGACAATTTTCATATAACGAGCTTCTCGCAATTCCCGTGCTACCGGACCAAAGATACGAGTTCCTTTAGGTTCATGTTTTTCATCAATTATCACTGCAGCGTTATCGGAAAAACGGATATAAGAACCGTCCGGACGACGCAATTCTTTGCGTGTGCGAACTATAACGGCTCTTTCCACACTTCCCTTTTTCACTTTTCCACCGGGAGTGGCACTTTTCACCGCAATTACAATTACATCTCCAATTGAGGCATATTTGCGCTGTGTGCCTCCCAGAACTTTAATACACATAGCTTTCTTGGCACCGGAGTTATCGGCAATATTTAACATAGTTTGAACCTGAATCATCTTTCCTCAACTCCTTTATTTGCTTCTTTCCACTATTTTATGCAATGTCCAGCGTTTACGGGCACTCAGAGGACGGGATTCCATAATTTGCACTACATCGCCTTCGTGAGCGGAATTGTTTTCATCGTGAGCCATAAATTTCTTATGCCTGCGGACTGTCTTTTTATACAAGGGATGAATAAATTGACGCTGAACCCGCACTACGATGGTTTTATCGTTTTTATCGCTGACGACAATTCCCTGTTTAATCATTTTATGTGTTGTAGCCACTTGTCACCTCAGTTCTTTTTCTCTTTCTTTCATAACTGTTAATATTCTGGCGATATCTCTACGGACATTCCGAATCCGATCCGGACGGTCTATTAAATTCTTGGCTTTTTGAAAGCGAAGATTAAATAGCTCTATACGCAGTTCTTCCAGCGTTGTATTCAATTCTTCTATGCCTAACTCGCGAATTTCCTCTATTTTCATAACTCTACTCCTTCACGAGTGATAAAACGGGTTTTAATCGGCAGTTTATGAGCAGCCAGGCGTAATGCTTCTTTGGCAACTTCAATTTCCACCCCTTCAATTTCAAAAAGAACTCTACCTGGACGCACTACTGCTACCCAATATTCTGGAGCTCCTTTACCTTTTCCCATACGAGTTTCAGCTGGTTTTTTGGTAATCGGCTTATCCGGAAATATTCTAATCCACACCTTTCCTTCGCGTTTCATATGACGGGTAATGGCAATACGACATGCTTCAATTTGGCGGCTGGTTATGAAAGAATCTTCCAGAGCAATTAAGCCATAATCACCAAAGGAGACATTGCATCCAGTCCAGGATAATCCTCTTCTTCTACCCTTCATCATCTTACGATGTTTAACTTTTTTGGGCGCTAACATTGCTTATCTCCTTTATTTATCTAAAATATCACCCTTGTAAATCCATACCTTAATACCGATAACGCCATAAGTAGTATTTGCTTCCAAATTGGCATAATCAATATCGGCACGAAGCGTATGGAGCGGGGTTCTGCCTTGTTTATAACTTTCTGACCGTGCTATTTCCGCTCCACCCAAGCGACCTGAAACCTGCACTTTAACTCCTTGAGCTCCTTCTTTCATAACATAGCGGATAGCCATTTTCATTGCTCTGCGAAAAGAAACACGCTCTTCCAACTGGCGGGCTATTTCTTTAGCTACCAAACGCGCATCCAGCCACATCTTTTCAATGGGCTCAATATTGATGGAAACGGTGAGAGGGCTTTTCCGTTCTTTATTAATAAAAACATTCAGCTCATTGCGAAGTTTATCTATATCTTCCCCTTTCTTTCCAATCACTAAACCGGGGCGGGCAGTATAGATATCAATAATAATTGAACTCGTCTTACGCGAAATCTTTACTTTGGAGACCATCTTATCGCTCAACCGCTTATGAATATAGTTGCGGATTTTGATATCTTCCTGGAGAAAATCCACATACGAGGTTCCTTGAGCAAACCAGATAGATTCGGTCTCTTTATTAACACCAATACGGTATAAAACAGGATGTATTTTTTGTCCCAAGGTCTTCCTCCTATTCTTCTAAAGTTTGTAATTCCAGGGAGATATGACAGGTCTGTTTCCTAATCATAAAAGCTCTACCCTGAGCTCGGGGCATAAAACGTTTCATCTGCGGTCCCTCGTCAGCAGTTGCTACAATCACATAAAGCTTATCCAAATCAACTTTCGGATCCTGATTTTGGGCATTGGCAATGGCAGAAGCCAATAATTTATGTATAATTACTGCAGCTCTGCGATGCGAAAAACGCAAGATACTTTGAGCTTCCGTTACTGGTTTATAACGGATTGTATCTAACACCAATCGTGCCTTGCGGGCTGAACCGAGAGCATAGCTAAGTTTTGCTGTTGCTTCCATTTCCTTCTCCTATTTCGTCACTTTTTTCTTCTTTTCTTTATGACCACGGTAGGTGCGGGTAGGAGAAAATTCGCCTAATTTATGACCTACCATATTTTCAGTGATATAAACGGGAACAAATTTATGTCCGTTATGGACACTGAAAGTATGGCCTATAAACAAAGGAGTTATCATTGAGCGACGAGACCAGGTTTTTACAACGCTTTTCTTGCCTTCAGCGTCCAATGCTTCTATTTTTTTCAGCAGATGAGCGTCAACAAAGGGTCCTTTTTTAATTGATCGTGCCATTTTCTCTATCCTTATTCTATTTCTTAACTGCTTTCACGATATATTTATCGCTATATTTACGAGTTTTTCTGGTCTTTCCACCTTTGGAAAGTTTACCCCAGGGGGAAACAGGATGTCCGCCTCCGGACGATTTACCTTCACCTCCACCCATTGGATGATCTACAGGGTTCATTGCTACACCGCGAACTGTAGGGCGAATTCCCATCCAGCGTTTGCGTCCTGCTTTTCCTATTTGAATTAAAGAGTGGTCGGGATTGCTTACCGTTCCAATCGTGGCAAGACATTCCTTGCGAATTAAATGCACATCATTGGACGGCATTTTAACATGAACATAATCTCCATCTTTAGCTACAACCTGGGCATAAGTTCCTGCACTGCGAGCAATTTGACCACCTTTGCCTTTTTTCAGTTCAATATTATGCACAAAACTGCCTAAAGGTATCTTTTCCAGGGGAATGGCATTTCCCACAGCGATTTCGGCATCGGGACCGCTCATCACTTTTGTTCCCACTTCCAAACCTTCAGGAGCAATAATATACCTTTTTTCTCCATCTACATAATGCAATAATGCTATGCGAGCCGTCCGATTAGGATCATATTCAATAGCGGCAACTTTTGCCGGAATACCAATTTTATCTCTCTTAAAATCTATAATCCGATAGTGGCGTCTATGGCCTCCACCTCTATGACGGCAGGTAATTCTACCGGAATTGTTTCTCCCGCCGGTTTTATGTTTCGGTTTCAGCAGCGATTTTTCCGGTGTGCTTTTGGTTATCTCATCAAAAGTGTAGCCAGTGCGAAAACGCAGGGTTGAAGTAGTAGGTCTATATTTCTTAATTCCCATTTTTACCTCATTATGCCTCAAAATCGGCAATCTTATCGCCTTTACGAAGAGTTACGATTGCCTTTTTCCAATCGGGTCTTTTACCATTATATTTACCCAAGCTCTTAGGTTTTCCCTGATAGCGAATTGTATTTACAGCCAGCACTTTAACGGCAAAGATCTGTTCAATAGCTTTTTTGATTTCTATCTTATTGGCATTCATACTCACTTTGAAGCTGTAAGTATTTTCTTTCTCCACCAAATTACCGCTTTTTTCAGTAATTATAGGACTGATTATTATATTGCGCGGGTGTATCATTTGCTGAATACCTCCTCCACTTTTTTCAGGGCTTCATCCGTCATAATTATGTAGCTGCTTTTCAGAATTTCATAGGCATAAATGCTATCGGCACGGTCTGTCATAACTTCCGGTAGATTGGCAAAACTATTTACGGTTGAAATGTGATGCCCGTCAGTCACTACAAGCTTATTCCCTTTTTCCGGAATAATTTTTTGTAAGAAATCCAGAGCCAGTTTTGTGCTGGGCTTATCAAAAGAAAGGTTATCAACAATCATTATTCTGCCTTCGCGTGCTCGGTCAGTTAAGGCAACTTTCAATGCTAAACGCTTTTTAGTGCGGGGAATTTTCCGATACCAATCTTTGGGAAAAATAGGAAAAGCTCTTCCACCATGAACGCGAACAGGACTTCTGCGAGCTCCAACTCTGGCATTACCGGTTCCTTTTTGCTTAAAAAGCTTTTTAGTGCTGCCGGCAGTCATACTTCTATTTTTCTTTTGCACTGTGCCTTGACGCTGATTTCCAAGATACATTGTAATTACTTCATTTAGTAAAATCTTGGGAGAATTCACTTCCACTTCAAATATGCTTGCGGGAAGATCTACCTCTCCTAAAAGTTCACCTTGCATATTATATCTTTTTGCTGTCAACATAAGATACCACCTATTGTTCCTTGTGAATTGTTACTAAGGAATTACGATAACCCGGCACTGCACCCTTAATCATAATAAGATTATTTTCCGGATCAACTTTTATCACTTTGACCCGATGCACAGTAACTTTACTATTGCCATGCTGACCAGCCATTTTCATTCCTTTAAATACGCGTGAGGGTTGTGCACATTGACCTATGGAACCAGGACCGCGAAAGGATTCATGGCTGCCATGAGAACTGATAAAACCATTAAAATTATGCCTTTTCATCACACCGGTAAAGCCACGACCCTTAGAGTTCGCCGAAATAGAAACGATTTCGTTCTCTCCAAATATATCCGCTTTTAATTCATCCCCGATTTGGATACTTTCAATATCCTGTCCTCTTTCAGAACGAAATTCACGCACATAACGAAAATAGGGGCTGTTGTATTTTTTAAAATGCCCTTGTAGCGGCTTAGTTACCTTGCGTTCGGGAATTTCTTCAAAACCAATTTGTAATGCCTGATAACCATTTTCTTTCTCTGTTCTTTTACAGATAACTTTGCAAGGTCCTACTCTAATAACTGTTACGGGAATTACCTTGCCTTCGCTGTCAAAGACCTGGGTCATTCCTATTTTTTTACCAATTAATCCAATCATCCTTAGCTCCTTGTGTTAGCTTTGATTTCTACATGGACACCGGCAGGCAAACTAAGTTTCTTAAGAGCATTAGTGGTCTGCTGCGTAGGATTAACGATATCAATTAGCCGTTTGTGAACAAGCATCTGAAACTGATCCTGACTCTTTTTATCAGCATGGGGACTACGCAAAATAGTATAAATAGTTCGGTCGGTGGGTAACGGAATGGGACCGATAACTTTAGCTCCTGTATTACGAGTGGATTTCATAATTTCAGCAACGGACTTATCCAAAAGACGATGATCATAAGCTTTCAGTTTTATGCGTATTCGGTTATCGCGTTTACTCACTGGAACCTCCAAATTTATGCAATAGAACTCCCGCTGGAGAAATACGAAACTTTAACGGAGCTCCGCTATCCGGGCAGGAAATCAAACTGCGGTTTGTTTTTGTTAAATGGCGGGAGGGGTTAATTCCCTTCCCTAAGCGATACTCATTAGGAGTATCACAATTAATGGATGACATTGTTCCTCCTAAAGAACTATAAGCCCCTGCAAAATATGGGACTTGTGCTATACGCTCCAAGCGTATTCAATAATTTATACCAAAGAATTTGAGGTCGCTGAAACTGTCAAATATTTTTTTTCAGCGAAATGGAAAAAAGCGAAATAGCGAAATAGCGAAATAGCGAAATAGCGAGATAGCGAGATAGCAAGATGGCGAGATAGCGAAATAGCGAGATGGCGAGATGGAAATTGAGGGTAGCATAAAATTATGTTGTTATCCTGTAAAAAGAGAAAAGACAAAACCACCATATCTAACAATGAACTCATGAACTCCGAACTCCGAACTTTGAACTTTGAACTCCGAACTTTGAACTCCGAACTTTGAACTCCGAACTTTGAACTTTGAACTTTGAACTTTGAACTTTGAAATCTGCGTAATCTGCGGGAAACAAAATCTGCGGGAAACAGCACTCGCGGGAAAACACCTTGCCTTATTATCATTTTCGCTTAGTTTAATTATAGAGAATAAATCATCGGACTATATATGAACTACATTGAACACTATCACAATGATGCTCTGGAATTTGATTATTGGGGAGAGGATTTAATTTCCCCTGCAGAAATTAGGAGAAATCAATTTATCTATCACCTGTGCTCTGTTAAGCCCCACCAAAAGGTCTTGGATATTGGCAGCGGAAGAGGATGGTTTTCTTTGCATTGTGCCCAAATAGGAGCAGAAGTTACTGCCATAGACCTCAGCGCTGAAAATTTAAAGCGGATTAAGCAAACTGATCCACAGATTAGAACTATTTACGGAGACGCCTGTAATCTCAATCTTGCAGGAGAATCTTTTGATCTTATCGTTGCCATGGAAGTTTTGGAACATCTTGTTGACCCTGTTTTGGCAATAAATAACTGGAAAAAGCTGCTACCTCCAGGTGGAACCTTATTTGTTACAGTTCCTTACAAAGAAGTTATCCGCTATTCGCTTTGCATTCATTGTAATCGCAAAACACCTGTGAATGCTCATTTGCATAGTTGGGATATACCTAAATTGACCTCTTTGCTTGAAGATAATGGATTTTATGTTTTGAGGACAACATTATTTGCCCACAAATTGCTTACCGCCTTAGGTCTGGATAAAAAAATGCAGAAGGTTTCTTTTAATTTATGGAATTTTCTGGATAAGCTTTGTGGAACAGGTAACGATAAATATAGCTATTTAGCCGTAAAAGCCATCAGGCAGAAGGATTAGGAGAGTGGAGTAGTTACTGCTTTATTTTTGTTTTGACTTACAATTATGCCACAGCCCTCTCTGTAACTACAACTCACAAATTGTAAACCCTGGCAACCAGATTATAACTGACCTCCTTATTTCAAAATTGTGAGTTAAAACAAGAACCTTATCTTCCTTGCCCCAAGCTATTCATCTCTCGTTTAACATACCTTAATCAAGCGTTAATAATTAACGCTTGATTAAGGTTAGATTAACACTTGATTTATGCTCTCAATTTAGGGCAGAAAGCGGTGCCCGAATCTGATATGTAGTTTATACTAAAATGGTAAATACCCCAATGCCAGGTAAATAGATTAGGATAATACCTAATATAACTTCCATCTTTACAAAACATATAATATGATTATCTTGTCTCCAGAATGTATTTAGTGGGGGAATGATGTCACAAATAAATGGGCAATCTTTACAGGAGTTATTCTTGAAAGCGGAGAAGGCAATATCGGAAATTGAAGATAACCGTCTGATAATAAAGCTATTAGCTATTTAAGGATTAGCTTGTAGCTTGCAAGTATTGCAAAGGATGATAGATTCCGCATCGTTTGTATGAACTAAAAACTCCCCCGGCTTAGGGGTATTTTATTTAGTGTATTGCTGGTTTCCGTAGATATACCAAACTCCGTTTTCTCTTCTGAAGTAGGAAATATCTCCGGAATCCTCCGGTTCGTTCAGGGTTTGCGTTTCCGTATTTGAAGAGAATTTATTCTTGCTATGCACTATAGCTTTATCCCCATCCAGGTCAATATAAAGAACTTCAATATCCAGCAGGGAGAATTGAGCCATTCTATCCAGCCACAAAGAGTTAAAATTATAACCCAGCATTCCTTTATGCAGATATTCAGTATGCAGGTGGTCCATAATTCCGCTGATATCTTTTAAATTGAAATCCATACTAATATCATAAAGAATATCGCTAATTTCTCTTTTTGCCAAGACATCGCTATTATCGCTATCACAGCTGAGCAAAGCCAACAACAATATAATGCTAAAGAGTATCAAGAGAATTCTTTTCATCTTTTTCCCTGCTGAATCTTCTTCCCGTTTCTGATATAATAATCTTTTTGCTGTAAATAGGCAAGGCATTCTATATGCCAGGTATTGGGAAACATATCAAACGGCTGCAAAAAAACCACTTTATATTCTTCTCCGGCTAAAAGAGTGTTCAAATCACGGGCAAGGGTCATTGGAGAGCAGCTAAGGTATAAAATCTGTTTCACCTGAGCTTGAATAATTGCCTCTAAAGCTTTTTGCTGAACACCGCTGCGGGGAGGATCCATAATAATGACATCCGGTTTTGCATTTGCCAAAACTTCAGCCAGGTTATCTTCCACTTTGCCTGTAACGAACGAAACATTTTGAATTTTGTTTCTAACAGCATTTAATTGCGCATCTTCAATTGCCGAAGGAAATTCTTCCAGCAGGATAACTTGTTTAGCTTTAGCTGCCAAATTAAGCCCTATAGCTCCAATTCCGCAATAGGCATCCACAATAACATCCTGGCTGTTAACAACTTTTTCCAGGCAAGCAAGAATATTTTGCATCGTTCCTTGATTGATTTGCCAGAAACTACGATAATTGATCTGAAATTCTAAATCTCCCGTTTTATCTATCAGAAAATCTTGCCCGAATAAGAGTTTGGTTTCCTCACCCAAAATAACATTCCCTTTTTCCCTGTTGATATTTTGGATTATTCCCGTTATGGAAGGAAATTCGTCGGTTAACTTCTTTACCAATAGTTTGGAAAAAGGAAACTTCCTGCTTAAAGTAACTAATATTACCAAAATCTGGTTCTCTGCATTATTGCAACGAAAACCGATATGGCGTAACTGACCTGAATGGTTTTTTTCGTTGTAGGGTTCTACTCCGGTTTTGATACAAAATTCTATAATTGCCCGGGCAATATTGTCAAAAATGGCAATATGATTGATACAGTAATCGTGTTTTACAATTTGATGAGAAAACCGGGCATACATTCCATAATAAATTTTGCCTGTTCGGAAATCTTTCCCAACCGGCATATATACCTTATTACGATAATTCGTTATTTTAACGGAAGCAACGGGATATAGAATTAATCCCTCGTCTATAAAGGGACGGAAAAGTTCCAAAATCAGTTGCTGTTTTTGCTGTAATTGAGTTTCGTAACTAAACATCAACCAATCACAACCCCCGCAAGGAACTTTAGCATTAAATGCCTGACAGTTGGCATCAATCCTGTTGGCGGAATAAACAAGAAATTCCTTTACTCTGCCATAAGCATAATTCTTGCTTTCATAAGTAATTTCTGCCTTAATTTCATCCCCGGCAGCCGTGTATGGTATAAAAATTGCCTTGCCGGCAAAATAGCCGATACCATAACCACCCATAGCTAATTTTTCAATTTTAAGCCGGGGTATCTCTTTCAAAGCAATTCCTGCAAGCGTTGAATGCGCACTTCAATAGGAGGATGAGTAGCAAAAAGAGACATTCTTTTGCGGTTATTGATTTTTGCCAAAGCATAAGAATCAGTGCGTTTTTCCGGAACATAGGCAACGGCTATTTTCTTCAATGCTTCAATCATAGGCGCCGCTCCCACCAGATTTGCCGAACCGGCATCTGCTTTAAATTCCCGCCAACGCGAATAAGCAGCTATAGGAATATTGGCAAGAAGCATTAAAATGTTCTGTAACACCATAATTACTAACATATAACCAAAATAACCCAAACCGCCACCTCTATCATCACGCAGGGCATTATCAATGATAACTGTTAAAATTCGGGCAAAAAACATTACAAAAGTATTCACAACTCCCATCAGTAAAGTCATAGTTACCATATCGCCATTGCTGATATGACTCATTTCATGACCCGCTACTGCTGCTAATTCATCTTCAGAAAGACGGTCTATCAAAGTTGAGGAAAAAGCAATCAAAGCACTATTTTGCGAAGCGCCGGTAGCAAAAGCATTGGCATCTTTGCTGTTATAAATACCTATTTCAGGGGTTTTGAGGTTCCTTTCTGCTGCCATTGCCTCTACGGCAGATAACAGATAAGCAATCTTAGGATGAGAAACTCCCGGTTTTACAATTTGCACTTTATAGCTTGCTTTCACCAATGGCTTGCTTAAAAATAGCGATATTAGGGAACCGCCCATTCCAAATATTGCGCAAATAATCAGCAAACCCCAGAGGTTTTCAAGTTTCAATCCTAAAAGACCTACTACAAATCCTAACACCAACATTACCAGCAAGTTGGTAATTAGAAAGATTCCTATTCTTTTCAGGAAAGTCATTTTTCTGCTCCTTATAATATTTTTTGTATTGTAAAACCTGCTCTAACTTATACTTAACAGGTCTATATTCAAGGTAAAACCATTTTCCTTAAGAGGACTGTATAGGCAAGGACTTTCTTAATCCGGCATTTGATATTTAGGAATCGTCTTTATTGAAAGGGATTTTTTCTTACCCGTAAGGTTTTTTGATAATAAGGGCTCGGGATGGTTTACAGCACTTCAATTTCACAGCAGAATAAACCACGGATTTGATTGTTTTTTATTAGCTTATAAAGATGCTTCCGGATAATATCCATTTCTGCCTTCAATATTCTTTTTTCCCTTTTTCTCCCTTGGAAATATTCAAATATTTGTGCCGGTTCCAAGCTTTACACTGTTTCCGGTCTTGACAGAAAAGCCCCTTTCAAAAAAACGGTTACTTTAAGGAAACAAATAAATGAAACACAGCAAAATAGAAATCTTGGAAAACACTCCTGTCGCTTATTCTATATTGTATCTTGCCCTCCCCAGTATGCTAAGTATGCTGGTGAATATATTATACAATTTAACCGATACCTTTTTTATCGGCAAACTGAATGATCCATTTAAAGTTGCAGGTGTTTCCGTTGCTTTGCCCTATTACAATATGTTAATGGCAATAGCCGGAATTTTTGCCAATGGCGGAGCCAGTTATCTTTCCCGTCTGTTAGGGAAAAAAGACCTGGATGCAGCTCGGGAAACAACAACTACGGCTATTTTTTCTATTGGCATCGTTTCTATTTTTGCTGTAATTTTAGGAATACTCTTCATCCCTACTTATCTTAAATTATCCGGTTCCAGTGCGTTAACTGCTCTTGCAGCACAGCAATATCTAACCGCTATTTTTATCGGCAGTCCTATAATTATGGTTAAATTTACTATGATCCAATTACTTAGAGCCGAAGGAGCTGCTAAAGAAGCAATGCTGGGTTTGTTTATTGGCACTGGAGCAAATATTGTTCTTGACCCGCTGTTCATTTTCAGTTTTAATATGGGTGTAACCGGTGCAGCAATAGCAACTGTTATAGGACAGGGTTTGGGCTTGCTGTATTATTCCATATATTATTTGCGGAAAAAGAGTTTAGTAAGTCCCGGAAGAAAATATCTGCACTTGCGCTGGCCTTGTTATAAAGAAATACTTGCTATCGGCATTCCTTCTTCCTTAAGCCAAATAATGATGAGCATAGGCAATGCTATCAGTTTTAAGCTTGCTGCTGCCTATTCGGATCATACGATTGCTGCTTTGGGAGTTGTTTCCCGGGTCTTTTCTATAGCCATTTTTGCCTTTATCGGATTATCCATTGGCGTGCAGCCGCTAATTGGTTTTAACTATGGTGCCCAGAATTACAGCAGAATGAAAAAAGTGATTAAGATGTCCAATTTAATCTGTCTGGGAATGGCTGTAATCTTCACTCTCTTATTTGGTCTCTTCCCGCGGGAATTAATTGCCATTTTCATTAATGACAGTAGAATTATCCGCATCGGGACGCAAATCCTGAAAGCTTATGTAATTGCTATCCCTTTTGCCGGTTTGGGAATGATTTTAATGGCTGCTCTGCAAGCAATGGGAAAAGCACTGCCTGCTTTCATTGTTTCTCTTTCGCGCCAGGGAATTGTCTATATTCCAATGTTGTTTTTATTAAATTATCTCTTCCGGTTTGACGGTTTGATCTTTGCTATGCCTATTGCCGATGTGATAACAACGATACTTTCTTTCACTTTTGTGTATCATATCACCAAACGGTTGAAAAGTTCTGCTTGACACAACAACCCCTTTATAAAAAAGGGTTTATAATAAATAATATGAACAAAATATGGAGGAAAAATGTCCACGAATCTGAATTATGATCGCCTTTCTGATAGTGAAACTGCTAAAGTGACTGAGAAGATGACGCCGGAATTAAAGTATGGCAACATAACCAGCAGCGAGGCAATGGAACTGGAAGAAAGATATGGAGCTCACAACTATCATCCTCTGCCCGTAGTTTTGGCAAAAGGTGAAGGTGTTTTTGTTTGGGACCCCGAAGGAAATCGCTACTATGATTTTCTTTCTGCCTATTCTGCAGTGAATCAGGGGCATTGTCATCCCAAAATCATTCAGGCATTGATTGAACAGGCAAATGAACTCACTTTAACCTCCCGCGCCTTTTACAATAATAAGCTGGGAGAATATGAAAAATATATCACCGATTATTTCGGTTACGATATGGTTTTACCAATGAATTCAGGGGCTGAAGCTGTTGAAACAGCAATGAAACTTGCCCGCAAATGGGCATACAATGTAAAAGGGGTAGCTCCCGATTCAGCTATCCTGATTTTTGTGGATAATAACTTTCACGGGAGAACAATATCCATTATCACAGCGTCGTCCGATCCTGATTGCTATGGTGGCTTTGGTCCTTTTACTCCTGGAATTGTGCGGATTCCTTATGATGATGCCAATGCCTTAAAAGAATATCTGGAAAAACACGGTAAAAATGTAGCTGCCTTTATTGTAGAACCCATTCAAGGTGAAGCTGGTGTTGTTGTTCCCAAAGATGGATACCTGAAAGATTGTTACGACCTCTGCAAGGAACATAATGTGCTGTTTATAGCGGATGAAATTCAAAGCGGTTTAGCCAGAACCGGTAAACTTCTTGCCTGCGATTATGAAAATGTGCGTCCCGATGTTCTAATTTTAGGAAAAGCCCTATCCGGAGGAGTGTTACCAATTTCTGCTGTTTTGGCTGATAAGGATATTATGCTGCAAATAAAACCCGGAGAGCATGGTTCTACTTATGGCGGTTTTCCACTTGCCTGCGTAGTAGCTGTAGCCGCATTAAAAGTAATCAAAGAGGAACATTTAACGGAACGCGCTTTTGAACTGGGAGAATATTTCCGTTCCGAACTGCGTAAAATAGAGCATCCAATGCTGAAACTCGTGCGGGGAAAAGGTTTGCTGAATGCCATTGTAATTGAACCCAGTAATGGCTTTGAAGCATGGGATGTATGTTTGAAACTGAAAGACAAGGGCTTGCTTTGTAAGCCAACACACCGTCATATTATTCGTCTTGCTCCTCCGTTAGTTATTACTAAAGAGCAATTGGATGAATGCATCCAGATTATCAAAGATGTATTTGATGAGTTAAGTGCAAACTTAGGATAATAAATTACTTTCAAGGGGTGCTTAACCACCCCTTGTTTTTTATCTATGAGTGATGCAGCAAATTTCAAAAGTGGTTTCGTTGCTATTATCGGTAAGCCCAATACCGGTAAATCAACCTTGCTGAACCGTATTTTAGGTGAAAAAATCTCCATCGTCTCTGCCAAACCACAAACCACACGCTATGCTATTAAAGGTATTTGGAATACTCCTGAACAACAGATAATCTTTATTGATACTCCCGGCTATTTAAAGCCCCGTTATGAACTGCAGGAAAAGATGCTTAATATCTGGAATAATACCTTGAAAGATGTGGATTTGATTCTCTTTTTAACACAGATTAACGGTTTCCCTACAGATTTTGACAGGGAAGTGCTAAACCGCCTGAAAACTATGAAAAACCCGCAATTGGCTGTATTTAATAAGCTGGATATAAATCCGGAAGTGAATAGGGATGAACTTGCCCATTATCTTCCATCTTCTATAAATAAGGTCTTCTTCGTGTCCGCCAAAATCGGAGAAAATATTCCCGAACTGCTGGAGGCAATTAAATATTATATTCCCTTTCATCAGCCCTATTATGAAGAAGATATACTATCCGATTTGCCAATGCGTTTTTTCGCACAGGAAATCATTCGCGAGGCAATTTTCCATTTCTTTACTGAAGAAATACCCTATTCTTCAGCAGTGCTGATTGAACAATTTAAGGAATTTCCCGATAAGGTAATAATAGATGCCGTTATTTGGCTGGAAAGAGATAGCCAGAAACCAATTTTGATTGGCAAAAACGGCTCTTCCATAACAAAGATTAGAGAATATGCGGAAAGGGAACTATCCCTTTTTGTGCAATTACCGGTGCAAGTGCATTTGTTTGTAAAAATTAAGCCCAAATGGAGAAAAAAGCAGTCCGCTTTAAAGGAGCTTGGCTTTTAGGGTAACCGGAGGACACTGCCCTCTACAATTTTATCTGCAGGAGGAACGACATCTTGTCGTTCTTGCAACCCGGCAATTTCTTTATTACGCTGTTTTTAGTAACGATAGAGGGTAAAAAAGGTGGTTGACCAGGAGGTCAACCCTCCGGAGGAACGACATCTTGTCGTTCCACTTGCAACCCAATGATTTCTTTACCCCTTACAGGAGGAACGACATCTTGTCGTTCCACTTGCAACTCGGCAATTTCTTTATTACGCTGTTTTTAGTAACGATAGAGGGTAAAAAAGGTGGTTGACCAGGAGGTCAACCCTCCGGGGGAACGACATCTTGTCGTTCCACTTGCAACTCCATAATTTCTTTACCACGCACAGGAGGAACGACATCTTGTCGTTCCACTTGCAACCCAATGATTTTTTTACCTCGCTGTTTTTAGTAACAATAGAGGGTAAAAAAGGTGGTTGACCAGGAGGTCAACCCTCCGGGTTTTGGTTGACCAGGAGGTCAACCCTCCGGGTTTTGGTTGACCAGGAGGTCAACCCTCCGGTTACAAATTAATTTCCACCCAAATACCTAAACTGAAGATAGAAGTTCCGTCCTCGGTTTTTTTATCCGAATTTATTTCGTAGCTGCTGGTTAAGCCACCTCTGATATTGGCATCAAATTGATAAGTTGCCTGCGGTGAAATTGCCAGACGGCTGGTATTTCTATCCACTTGAGATGTCGTGCTGCCTTTGGTTTTATCCATATTACTTTCATAAGTAACCCCCAAAGAGGAGGTTAATTCGTTCTTAATATGGATTTTCTTTTTCGTAAAGGGAACAGAAAAACCTTTTGCAGCTCTAAAACTATAAGATAGATTTCCGTTCAGGGATTGCGTGTTGCTGGTTTTTAATATCTCGTAAGTATCCATATCGGTTATATTTTTGGTTTGGCTTAAGGAAAAACTGAGGTTGGTGGAAACCACTTTAAAAAGGTTTCCCGTAAAGCCCAGCAAAGGATTAAGCGCCGTTGTGAAAGATTCCTGTTTGGGCTTAATCCAATCCAGATTTCCATTTTGACGAACAGTATATTGGAAACCTGTATTGATGCGTGAACCGCTAATATATTTGCCTAAGCCCAGCAATGATTCCATATCCATCAAGGATAAGGTTATATCGGGAAAAGTGTAACCCAGGGTTTGATTACTGGCACTGGCATACCGTCTGTTGGAAGTGATTGAACAGTTGATAACGCTATCCACTCTGCGGGAAAAAGTTATTCCACTGCCCAAAGTGATAGTATTATCGTTGGAAACTGCTTCCAGGGAATCGTAAGGAACGGTATGCGGCAATCCAATCTGAAAGGAAAAAGGAAACTGATTGGTTTTTCGGGCGTAATTCATCATATAGGTATTTTGGTAGGAGGCAGTAATGTTTTTCAGATTAGATAGCGCACTCACCATAATAAATACAGGATTAAAGCCGGCTCCTTTAGTTTCAGAGGTCTCTTTGGTTTCCCCTTCTTTTTCACCTTCTTTTTTTGTTTCCTCATCTTTACCTTCCGCACCAATATCCCCGATCAATTTATTCAATTCTTCTTCTGAAAGTTCAGCCAGTTTTCCTTCTGCCTCCAAGCGGGCAAGTTCCTCTTTGCGTTTTTGCATTTCTTCATCGCTGATTTGAGGTTCTCCTTCCTGTTTCATTTCTTCTTTCTTTTTTTGTTCTTCTTCTTTTTTCATCTCTTCTTTCTTTTTCTGTTCTTCTTCTTTTTTCATCTGTTCTTCATATTTCATTTTTTCTTCTTCAGTCATATCTTTTTTCGGAGCACCTTCTTCTTTATCTTTAGGAGAAACCTCGGCAGAAGGCATTTTGCTTTTTATTTTACTTGCCCAACTGGAAAGAAGGGTGGCATTCATCAAAGTTATATTCATTCTAATAGAACGATTTGTATTACCATCCCGCTGGTAAGTATCAACTGCCTGACTTGCTACATATTGGGTATATTTTCTTTGCGTATCCGTATATCTGGCAGATAAGGAAGAAGTGAAATTAAATACTTGCGGCAGGTAGTTCGGGCTGTAATTTAAGCCCAAATCCTGAACATACTCAGTTTGTTTACCAATATTGATATCGTAGAGATAATCCTTTTGCAGCAGGTCTCTTTTAGTATTTAAGCGGGCAGTAGCTGTTAAATCGCTTAACAAACTCCAGGATATATTATTATCGGTAGTAATATTTCTGGTGTCTGTGGTTTGGCTGCGTTTATTCCATACCAAGCTATCAACGGTTGTTAACCGGTCCCAACTTTTGGGTTCGTTACTGCTAAAAGTGATGCTATTGCTGAAAGTATTGGGAAAGTAGCCCAAACGGTAATTCTTCAATAACCGGAAACTGGTTTTATCAGCAGGCACATTCAGGTTATAATTCAATGTTCCCCTATATGCCAAAAGGGTATCTACAGCGGTGGAAGTGTTATTATTGGAACTTTCAATTCTACCGCTGAGGGAAGTACGATAGATTGTATATTGCAAAATTTTACTTTTCGGTGCCTGTTTTATACTGAAACCAAAATCGGCGCTGTAAGCCAAGTGTTCTGTCTTTTCAATTTCCTTCAATTCCGGATCTGCCATATTAGCTCTTAAAAGATCAGAATTTGCTCTAAATCGGGGAGTTCCCAAAGAATAATTCCGGTTCATAGAAATAGGCATATCCAAATTCCAGGAATTGGGAAAGAGCTTATTGATGAATATTTTATTGGTAATATTCATAGATTGAGTGCTGGTGAAAGAATTGCTGCGTCCGCGTTGAATGGTAGTATTAAAATTCTCGCTTTTATCTTCAAAATCCACATTTATAGTAGCAACATCTGCAAAAGTTCCGCTTAAACTTAAGCGCTTGGCAATGCCAATATCTTCATAAGGATCGGCAACCCGAATATCGTCAAAATAGATTATTCCGTTATATTCCTTGATATCCATTTGGTCAGCGTAGTAATGAGGACCGGGAACATATACCCCTAAGTAAATATCCCTTATATTAATTAAGGTGGGCTTCCCCCGATAATATTTTCCCAGCTGTCCTTCATCACCTGGAATTACATTAACCAGGGAATCGGCATCTGCAGTAGGATTAATCTCTTTGAGCGAGATCAGGTCTTGCAAATTATACTCCAATTCAATCCAATCCCGGGCATTCATTTTGGCGTTATAAGGACGAACCGGAACTCTTTGACGCACTTGATAATAGTTTAGGGAATCGGCTCCAATGCGAAAGATGATATACAACGAATCCAGATGGGAAATGGAGCCCTGAGCTGCCTCAGGATATACCCATAAGCGAATTTTATCGTAAGACAGCAGATTTTGGGTATCCAGTATCCGTTGCCGCAGCAAACACATCTGATCGCGCTGTAAATGATTTACTTCCAAAGTTAAAGCTGATTCTGCGGATTCTTTTTTATCTTCAGTGTACCAGGTTCCTTCAGGAGATGTATAATGGGTAAAGTTCTTTTGATTGGACACGATACCGGAAATAAAACTTGTGTTTTTAGCGGTTAAGACAGAGGTCTCTATCAAAGGATTATAATATTGCACATAACTATTAGGAGGAGGAGCGCTCCCATATTTGAACTGGCGAATATAGTTATCCTGCCATTTATTACCTACTACGGAAATATCGGCAATTCTAACTTTTACATCCATCTCGGAATCTGTATCTACCCATATTCGGGCATAAGAAATCTTTTGCAGAGTGGGCTGAATATTTGTTCCGGAACTATTCACTAATTGATAGTATTGCTCATCGTTAAGAGGAATCCGAAACATTCGCCATTGATTATAGGAATCTACCACTATAGAGGAATCGGGATTGGTGAGGGAAAAAGAATAACTCAAATAGCGGTCTAAGGAATTCAGCACACCGTTTCCATCCAGGTCTTCCGTATCCAAAATTCTATTTTCTTCCGTTCCGTTTACTCCGGAGTAATCATTTCCGCTGGCAGGATAGGCAATATCATTGGGATCGTGACCTGCCTGGTTTTTAGAAAGTCCATCCAAACCGATATCTTCACTGATGGTAAGAACTCCGTCCCTATTTACATCTTCGCTGTTTAAGACACCGTAACCGCCAAATTCAGTATAAAAATCCTCGTTAATATCTCCCAGGTCTATATGCAATGTAACATTGGGATACATATTTGTGTTTTGATTCACTGTTTCCAGTTTGGCATAAATCTCCAGGTATTTTTTTTGAGAAAAATCAAGCTGGTTACCAAGATATTTCATAATTCCAGCCCAGCTGTGAGTTGTGGAACCTGGAATTTGCACTGCAGTCGGTTTCGCAATCATCGTAAGCACGGTTACATATTCATCTTTTTCCTGATCCGTTAAAGTTGCTTCTGCTTCAATATCTTTTCTTTTCACATCTTTAGGATTGAACCAGTTTATGCGTCCTTTGGCGTAAGAAGTGCCATAAGGTTTACTTCCCAAAATCCAGGTATTATAGGTAACTCCTAAAGGATAGGAATCCATAATAGATTCCATATCATCAAGGTATGCCTCTTTCTTTTTGCTTTCCGGATCGCCATAAATATTGGGCATTGTAAAAGCTACTTCTCCCGACATTGAAAGTTGTGAAGGTGCAGTAGTATTAATTAGAGGTAAGGCATCCAGCATTCGGGTAATAAATAACGGTTTGAAAGTTAATTCGCCATCAATATCTCCCATCAGCATTTCAATGTTTTCATTGCCAATTCGGGGTCGCCTGTCAGATACATTTTCACTGCGATAAATTAAAGTCCCTCCCAATTTCGTATAATCGTTAATTTTCCAGTTTGCTCTCACTCCGGCAAGGTTTTTCTGGGCAACGCTAAAGAGAGTGCGGCTTTCAAATTCTATTTCAATTTTAGCATCGGGATCTTTGCCTGCAGCAGTTAAAAAAGTTATTCTCCCAAAATCGTAATCAACTATATAATCAATATTTTCCCGTTGTTCACTGCCATTTACTTTCACTTTCACGCTTCCTTTCAACACCCCCATTGAAGAAAGCTCTATTGCTTCTCTGCCAATTTTACCCTTAATATTAATAAAAATGCTGGTGGAGTCCTGATAGGAATATTCATCTTCATTTTCTTTCCGATAAATTATGCCATCTCCCAAGCCCTTCATTGGTTCAATAAGAGGTATAATAATCCAGCCGTTGGTTAAATTAACAGTGGCATCATCACCGTTGATAAGACCATCAGGACTACCATTGGCATTTAATCTCAGGTAATCGTTATAGGTAAAAATATCTCCAAAAACCAGATTATCAGGTAAATTGTAGTTTCGGGTTAAATCCACATTCACAGTATAAACCTGTAATTCAAAACCGTCATTCTTAATATTGGTTCTACCCATATCGTAAATATTGCGCATTTGCAGTTGCCAGGTATTAAGTTCATCTTCCGGATCGTAGGGAATGTATTCCTGATATTTTTTGCGTAATACTTTCACATGCAGTCGGCTGGTATCAGAATTGGGAGGAGGAACCTGAACTCCATCCCTGCGTGTATATTGCACTCCCAAAGTAGCTGTTCTATCTATGGTTTTCAAGATAGTAATAATTCCGGAGTTATAATCGGTTACAAAATCGGTTCCTTCAATCAATTCATCATACCAGGGCTCATAGGGTGGTCTTATATCCCCGGAATAGTAAATTGTATCTCCTTTGGCAGCTGCGGTATCATTCGTATAATTAGCATCGTCATAAAACAAGCGCACTGTTCCATTAGCCGGTAAAAAATTCTCATTCACAATCCAGGAACCGTCGGGAGCCGTTTCAATTGCGTTATTTACCCAACCGGGAGGGATATTGGAACCGGTTTTCAGCTGGAAAAGCTGATAGGGATCGTGGAGAAAATACATTGTCCTTTTAGCATATTTCCAGCTACTAACGGTAGAAGAATCCGCCTGACTTTTACCAATATAGGTCTGAGTATTTTTCTGGCTTTCTTCTTTGCTGGCAATTACACTTAAGTCCAAATTTCCGTATTTGAATTTACTGGTGATCCCAAAAAGTCCCTGTGAACTTGCCGAATAGCTAACATAGCGGGAACCGCTTAAGGTTAAAGCAATATTTCCCCCTTCAATACTTTGGATAAATTCATCATCGTAACCTGTATATTTTACATTAACATTGTTCATATCAAACAGTTCTTCATCCTGTTTGGAATTGTATTTAAAGTTTACGGCAATTTTATCTCCAATGGTTCCGGATAAACGCAAATTCGTTTCCATTTCCATTTTCAGGTCAAACACATTTTTGCCCGATTCATCATAGATAGGAACCTGTTTTCTATGGGTATTGCTTGCCTGCATAGTCAGTTTCTGAGTTCCATCCAGATTTAAGCGTCCTGCAGAGGAACCTAAAACCTTTTGCATTGCTTTCGGCATCGCTATTTCCGGCAGCAAAGTAAGGTCTTTAAATAAACCGCTGCTAACTGTTTGCGTTTCTTGTTCCTGAGTTTTAAAATTGGCAAGCAGGGATTTATGAAATGCCTTCACTTGCATATTAGCCAGATAGCGGTCAAAACTGATAGGAACATCCGGAGTAATTTTGAAGTTATCCACTTCCACGCTCAGCAATATTTTGTTATTGGCAAAATCTACCTTTTCCTTATAAGTAGGAGCAAAAGCCGGAATTTCCAAGGGTATAGTTTTATAATAATTCATCCCCTTATTTATCTTGTAAACCTCAATCCGATTGTTAATCAGGGGATTGTAACCTGTTAAATAGAGTCGGGGATATAATGCTTGTTCTGTTAAAGGATCAAGCTGGCGTTGAATTTCCGGTTTGGGACGGAAGGGATTTACCGGAAAAATCCCTTTATGCTCAATTTTTTCTTCTTGCGGATTATTCCCTTCTGGAACTGTTTCCTTAGCCCAAAGCAGACATAAAGAGAACAGGAGCAAACAGGCAATAAACTTTTTTAGCATAGAGTTATAATCTATTCTGTAAAACCTTGCATAAAGCCAGATAAAAACCATCCAAAGTAAGACCCTTATCCATCATATCAATGCCGTCAATATAAGGACTTACCAATTCTGCCATTCCACCGGTGAGAATTGTTTTAAATGGAGTTAGCTGTGAATATTGCTCTTTAATTTTATGCAAAAATGCATTAAGCATAAATGAATGCCCGTAAACAATTCCGGAAAGCATTGCCTCGGTTGTATTCAAACCCAATAGCTCAGAAGGTGAAACCAGCTCTATAGAATATAGTTTAGCTGCCTTATTGAACAAATTTTCCGCTCCGGTTTTCATCCCGGGAGCAATAACTGCACCTTCAAACATTCCTGTATCACTAATTAGTTCAATCGTTGTAGCTGTTCCTAAATCTATGATAATAGAACTGCTCCTGTATTTTTGCCAGGCAGCATAAGCATTGGCAATTAAATCTGCCCCAATAAAAGAAGGATTATCTACTCTGAAACTGATCCCTATTGGGCTAAGCGCATCTATTTCAATCACTTCTGCCTGAGAATATTTACTGAACAAATGTTTCCAGACCCTGGTTAGTTCCGGAACTACACTTCCTAAAGCAATATAACGAATGTCTTCCCATCCGAATTTATTTGCTGCAGATAAATTGGATGCTTGCAACAGACAGCTCAGAAGAACATAATATTCATCTGAAGTATTAACAGTGTCAGCTTTTAAGCGTGCTGTCCAAATTACTTCATTTTTTCTGTAAATGGCACAAACGATATTGGTATTACCGATGTCCACTATTAGAACGGATTCTTGTAATAATGTATTATACATAATCCCTGCTCAATTTCATTTCCTGTAAAGATAATAAATCAGACACACTTAATCGGATTTGTTACCTTTCTAAAACTGCATATTTCTGTCAATAGATTTCTCAACTGCTTGCTATCTAAAATTATCCAAAATTAACCATTGACAGGATTAAGCATTCAGAAATAATGAAATCAAAATTCTTTTTTAGCTGCAGCAAAGGAAATATATAAACCATCAGACATTATCTTTTGTAGCGATTAAACAGAATTAATATTGGTAAGAAACCGGTTTTGTAACACCGGAAGAGGAGAAAAAATGAATAAAATAATCTCTGCGTGTGGAGTTGATTGTTTCAAATGTGAAGCATATCTTGCTACTCAGGATAATGATCAGGAAAGAAAAGTAGATATTGCCAAGCGTTGGAGCGAACATTATCAAGGTGAAATTCAACCCGAAGATATTAATTGTGATGGTTGTATGAGCGAAGGAGCAAAGTTTTCATGGTGTGGATTGTGTCCCATTCGTTTATGCGTAATAGAAAATGGCTACAAAAGCTGTGCGGAATGCTCCGATTTTCCCTGTGAAAAAAATGAATATGTTTACCAGGTAGATCCCTCAGCTAAAGAAAATATTGAAAAGATGAGATAAAAGCCCTTTGGGCACAGAGCGGAGGGCAAAGAGCGGAGAGCTGAAGGCAGAGAGCGGAGAGCGGAGAGCGAAGAGCGGAGAGCCGAGGGCAGAGAGCGGAGAGAATTTCCCCAAATTTTCCGATGGGCTAATGCATCTATAGCTATAATTGTGCTGCCATAAAGGGCATTACAGACCTCTCACCTTCTAAACCTTATTTTTCCGAGGGGCTTACGCCGCCGTCGCTATTTTTGTGTCGCCCTAAGGGGCTTTCAGGAAAGGGAAAAAATGATAAATAATATTGTAACTTACACTAAACGAGGGGCTTACGCCTCCGTCGCTATTTTAGTGTCGCCCTAAGGGGCTTTTGTTCAGGAAGGACGACATCCTCGTCGTTCAAGCACAATAATGGGTTGACCAGGAGGTCACCATTGCGATGTCACTCTAAGGGGCTTTCAGGTATTTCAACCTTCAATTAAGTACCTATAAATCAAAGCATTATCTTCTTTATGATGCTACTTTTATGTCTTTCCAATATGGATTGTTCATTAGGTCAAGGCATTAATTATGCCTTTATCTACCCTTAATCACTCCTTAATAATTAACGCTTGATTAAGGGATGATTAACCTCTGATTTATGCCTTCCCGAGGGAGAGTTATTTGTACTAAGTTCAAACTGTTCACCTGATCCCTGATGTGGATGGCAATAAAAAATGGTACGAGTTGGCAAACTAAAAGTGATACACTTGAAAAAAATGGGAAGACAAACTCTTCACCTTTTGCTCTATGCTGGAAAGCCCCTTAGGGCGACACTAAAATAGCGATGGTGGCGTAAGCCCCTCGTAAAA
>DAONFA010000023.1:0-10279 GCA_035403355.1 Candidatus Cloacimonas sp.
TCAAGCACAAGAAGGGGTTGACCAGGAGGTCAACCATCCGATGTCGCCTTTAGGAGTTTTTTTATTCGGAAGAATGATATCCTCGTCGTTCAAGCACAAGAAGGGGTTGGCCAGGAGGTCAACCATCCGATGTCGCCTTTAGGGGCTTTTTTATTCGGAAGAATGATATCCTCGTCGTTCAAGTACAAGAAGGGGTTGACCAGGAGGTCAACCATCCGATGTCGCCTTTAGGGGCTTTTTTATTCGGAAGAACAATGTCCTCGTCGTTCAAGCACAAGAAGGGGTTGACCAGGAGGTCAACCATCCGATGTCGCCTTTAGGAACTTTCAAACATAGAGTATAAGGCAAAGAGTTTGTTTTCCCATTTTCTTCAAGTGTATCACTTTTCGCTTGCCAACTCGTACCATTTTTTATTGCCATCCAAATTCAATATGAAATTTATATTATTTACCAAGTAAGCATTGGTTAGTTCATATTCCTCTAAACGGTAAAATTTAGGGTTGATCTTAAGTATTCTCCTATTCTATTTACTTAGCATCAGGTATTTTCCACTTTAGTATAAACAGCATATCAGATTCAGACACCGCTTTTCGCCCTAACTTGAGAGCATAAATCAAGTGTTTATCTAACCTTAATCAAGCGTTAATTGTTAACGCTTGATTAAGGTCTGATTAACGATAGATTAATAGCTTCAGGAAAGGAAGATAGGAGACAGCAAAAGTCCATTCTTTTGTATGGAAAGAAATGTAGTTGCTAAAAAGTAATGTATCTACATAAATAGCATATAGTTAAGTGTCTATTTTTACTTTGGAGGATAGAAGTGAATGAAAAACTATGCTTCTCTTCTACAATCTGCCCGCAAAACGGCAACTATATATCTTACAATGAACCTATATTCTTTTTTTACTTACGATTACTCAATTCAGAAGCCAGTTAGAGCTTGGTTGTTAGTGAGAAGTTTGGGGAATGTGGTTTTGGGAAAGGCAGGTGAAAATTGCAGACCAAAACCTTCAGCCATATTCATTAACCCGGTAAAACCTTTCCCATCAGGGTTCTATTCGGTAATCGTGAATGCTCATCGGGAACTGGCTTGCACAAAATAAAAACCTCTACTTCCAGCCGGATCTGTAAACTGCAGTTGAGAAGTAGTCCCCAGCAAGGTAAAATTGCCATCAGGTCTATCACTGCGATATATTTGATAGCTAACTGCGTTAGGAACGGCTTCCCATTGCAAAATGATGTTGTTATTTTCCCTAACGATAATTACTACAGGAGATTGCAAAGAAGGATAGCAACCGCTGCCTGTTAAAGGAAGATAGTAATTATGGCAGTTAACTGCATTGCTGATAATATTCAGATTGCCGTTATAAGAGGTCTCCGAGGCAGGAATAAAAGTTAAATTATAAATAACAGAACCCCCCGCTTCAATAGTAAAGTGCAAATCAGAAGAATCTCTATCGGTATTTTCTTTATCCGAAAATATTTTTGCTGGTTCGCTTAAAGCCAGAGAATAGCCCTCGGGAACAGAAAAATAACCTGTCAGCAAGTAATTGCCGGTATTATGAATAGTAAACTGTTGAGTTGTGGAACTGCCAATTAGATTATTGCCAAAATCCAGTTGGGCAGGAATAACGGTTAGGAGGGGATTTTGTATTTGCGTGGCAAAAACTAATTTTAGATCGGGTCTGCAGTTGGAAGTGGTTCCGCCGGTAAAAACATTGGTCTCATCATAATTATAATTTTTCACATATCGGTAATTGTTATCACTGAGAGTAAACATCACTGTTCCGGAAGCATAATAATCACTTGCAATTCCATAAGCGGTATCCACTACAATATTATCTATACCATTCCAAAGAAAAGGAGAAGAAAGAGGAAACATATTCCAGCCGCTTACTTCAGGTAAATATGCTGGATTGGTATAAACTACAACCATCCCGTCCGGGGACTGCCAGGAAGAAACATCAGGAGCAGTAGTATGTTTCATCCGAATTAAGTAATTGGGTAGAGCATAAATCGGTAGTTCATCTATATCAAAGCCCAGCTGGGAAATTTCTATAGGACCGTATATACCTGCCGCATTCAATTCCGCAGCAGTATATATGGACTGACCATGGATACTAATCGCATAGTTATTTATAGGACTGGCAGTAGTATTTCCTGTAACACCCATTCCACACCCTAAAATTGCCTGACGGGGAAAAGCACCATCTGGAGTTGCTTGCACCGTTATGGAAGGAATTGATTCATTTCCTCCATAAACTGAAGTTACATAATATGAAAAGGTTTCGCCATTATCTACATCAACATCATAATATATAAGAGGGTTAACCACATTGGCAAGAAAAACATTATTTTTATATAGATTAAAACTGCTAAAATTCCCGATTGGAGGTGCCTGCCAGGTTATAGTTACTAATCTATTTGCCGGAGTAGCTCTTAATGTTAAGGGCGGGAAAATATGGTTATCTGCCCCGAATATCTCTAATTTTAGGTTCGGTAATTTATTTGTTTGGGTAAGAGATAGAGGTATTCCTAAGACACTACTTTTTTGTCGGGTTCTGGTTATGGTAGTAGTAGTATATGTCCAATAAAGAGCTTCATCTATTGCAGGTTGATATCCTTTTAAGCAAAGAATGGAAAGATTATCTATTCCGTTATAAACAAATCCCGGAGAAAGATTTACTCCCATCCACCCTGAAATTGCATCATTAGTAAAAGAACCGCTATAAACCAAAGTGTATTCGTTCAAATCATAGCTTCCTGTGCTCAAAGAACTGCTTGATGTATGCTTCATAAATATCCTAACATTTTCAATGGGACTTACATTATCCCCTTGAGCTTTATAATAGGCAATGGATTTGATTAAACCAAACATCCCGATTTCGCTTGCCAGATAGATTGCTTCGCTGGCAGAATAATAATAATTCATATAAAAAGGAAAGGGATTGATTCCTGTTTCGGTGCCTATATTAACAGAAATTGCAGCTCCTACATCCAGAGTTATGATCCCGGAAAAATTATAGTTTCCAGCTGTAGCGGTAAAAGGTAAATTCAATCTTGTTCCTACAGGTGTGGAAGCATCTACATTAAAAGTAAAGATAAGCTCTGAACTGCCATTTGCCGGAATAGATGCAAAAGATGTCATTCCCGTAATAAAAGTTACTCCCGGATTGGTAGTATTTATATTTGCCGAACCTGAATCACAGGCAATTTCTCCCCTATTGAGAAACTGAACTGATAAATTAACTGTTTCTCCAGGATCCAATATGCTGTCGTTATTTCCGCTTACATCCTCAATCACATAAGTGCCAATAGCGAAAACAGGTGTATAAACACTCAAATTAAAGGAATAGTTCCAATTTTGTTCACTACTGCTTAAAGATAGGGTAAAATCTATTAGATGGGCTCCGGGACACGAAGGAGAGATACTTATATTAAAATAGGTTTGAGGTAAGCCCTCAGAAACTCCGGCAATATCTCCATAATTGGAAGTTGCTGCATTCAGGGTTACATAAGGATCGGAACAGCTAAGCACTCCTATTACATCTTCAGCAGGAGAAAGTCCGTCGTTGCTAAGCGAAATTAGTAAATCAGCTGTTTCACCAGGTTCCAGATGACTATTGGCGTTATTATCTAAAACTAAGGTTTGGTCTATATTCAGATGAGGTAATTCGGAAATTATTCCGGAAGTAGTGATAAACAAAGCTTTCCCGTCGCATAAAGGACTTGCGGCAGGAGGATAAGAATTATTAAAAGTATATTCCAAGCCGTCGGTGCCAAAATGATCTTTAATACCAATAGTGCAGTAATTGCCATGAGGAAAAACATCACCGCTACCCGCATCTATATTATTAAAGATATTGTATTGCAGCTTAATTTGTCCGTCATTGGTTAAAGTATGATAGTAAACCGGATCATACAAAATTGCCTGAAAGGTCTCGGGAGTTGAAGTATCATATCCAGAGATGAGATTATACCATTCTACTACGAAATAGTGTTCAAGGGAATTGTAATAAGTATAAACACCGCTATTTATTCCTATCTGCAGATCGTCCCAAAAAACAGCAATCATAGCATTAGGACCTCCGGCACCTGGCAATCGCCAATTTCGCCAGTCCGCATTCAAAGTTTGCCCAAAAGCAAGAAAACCGTTAGAACAAATTGATACCTGGGTATATTGCCTGCCGTAAAAAGTGAAGGGAAAAGGTAAATCCACGGTTTGAATGGAAACGGCATTTGTCGCATCACCTTCATCGGATAAATATCCCGGATCAAATAAGGATAATTTCGTGCCGTAACCTCCTTCCTCCAAAGCAATAGGTATCCATTGATAATGCGGACACAAATTATATGCCAGATCCGATTCATCATAGATAAAATAACCGTAAACATCCTGTCCCAAAGGATCATTAACTGCATTTGTACCAATTGTAATGCTTAGATGAATCGTTTGCATAAAACCATCACTATTAGATAAAGTAAGAATTAGAGGAATAACCATTCCCACAACGCTGCTGTTACGGGCAAAAACATAAAAACTGTTATCATTACAGGTTGAGGTTGCATTAGGATTTATCGTGCCAAAATAACCTGTTGAATCCTGAATAACGAAATATCCGCTAAGGGAACTCAACTTGCCGGATACACCATTAAGCACGGTAAGTCCAGTGTTCTTTAAAGAAAATAGCATAGGGCACGAAACTCCCGGCCTAATTACTCGTTCGGGTAATCCGATAAAGTTGTAAGCTACAATTTTCAAATTCCCGCCTCTAACAGTTACCGGAACATTAACAATCCAAGTGAAGCCGGAACTTTCTGCTGTTAAAACCAAAGTAATGATATGTCCATCAGGACAAGCAGGAGAAACGGAAAAAACAATCGGATTTAAGTTTTCACTACAACCGTTGGCACTGATATCGCCAAATTCCAGGCGGTCATATTCCAGCAAAGTAACATAAGAATCAGCAGCGCTAACTCTGCCGGTGACAAAAAGGGTGGAACTACCGGTATTCTTTAAAGATATGAACAGGTTAATTTCTTCCCCCGGATTTACTGTTTCATCTCCATTACCGGATAATGCATCATCAATCTGAATGCTTTCCAAAACTATTCCACCATTTGTATTAACGGTGATTGGGCAGGTATAGGTAATAAAATCATCCTTACAAACCGTTAAAACTAAGTCCTCAGATAGCTCCGTAGGCAAAGCAATGGTTACATAGCCGGTTGAATCTGTGATATCTGTTAACTGTAAACCCGATGCAGCAGTTAAAGATACATAAGCGCCTTCTACAGCAAAACCGGTATTTTGATTAACGCCAATTCTGATATTGGCAGAGCCCGCTGGAATTGAGCTTTGAGTATTCACCACAAAACTATCAGGGATGCCTACATAAACTATAGCGGTTGGATCACCCATCAGGTTGCAGTAGGCAGCAAAATTTTGTGCCTGGACAGGATGGCTAATTCCATAAATCAAATTTAAATAGAGCTTGGCATAGAGCAGAGCAGAAGCCATATCTCTCATCCCCAGGCAATAAATACCATAAAATATACCTAAATCCAAACAGTTATTCATAGGAGTATGAGTATATTGAGTTGCCATTCCAATAGAGGTTACGGCGCCTCCTAAAGAAGCAGCTGTGCCGTAACGAATAACTCGTTCCGTGGTAGATGTTGTATTATTGAAATTCCCTGTGTTACAAGTGATGAAAACACTATGAAACAGTTTATGGGAATTATACATTGAAGAGATTGTATTAGGCCATCCGCTCATACCAGCAATACCCCGGTAATTATAAAATGTTACACCTTGATTGATGGCAGAATTGATATAGGTGCTACTGGGATTGAAACCATACAGTTCCGTGTAACTATATTCCGGATTAACCTCTGCGGAAATATTTTGAACATAGCGATTTGTATAGATTGTTGATATACCTGACTCTGCAGAATCGCTCACTAAAAGCATTCTGTTAAGCCAATCCATAGAATGCTGTTCAATATTCTTCTCCAGCGAGATAATTTTAGCCAGAATAACATCCAAATCCGCAGTGGAGGAAACAGAGATTCTACCAATCATTGCATCCCCGAGATCATCATTTCCGGCAAGCCAGGTGTATTGATAATCAATATAATTACTAATAGAAGGAATAGCAATAGCCCCATCGGTATCTCCAATTAAAACAATGTAGTCCGGACGCGTTGCAGGATTATCATAAGCAGTTTGGATGTAATTTTTAATATTGGTGTTAGAAGAGCCGGTAACACCGGTGCTAACGGCATTTACAATAAAACCCCTCTGTTTTTTCCAGCTAATATATTCATTTATCTTGGCAGTGTAGATAGCATCGGAATAATTACCGTAAATAACTAACATAACGGGATTCCTATAGTTACTTTCTCTGGTGGGCAGCAAAGAATCATAGTTTAAAATCAGCCCCCGGTAAATACTGTCAAAACTGCGAGAGATAAAAGGGCTTGGATTTAGTTCATTTATTGAACCGGTGTCCGTAAAAGTTAGTTTGATATTCAGGGTTTCGCTGATCAGCAATTGCTTATGCTTACGATTATACTGAAAGGGATATACATTGATGGTTACCACTCTGAAATCACGCAGAATTTGTGGCTCGGAAGCCGCTATATTATTAGCAGGATACAATTCTTCCAAGAACCTGCCCTGTTGCTGTTCTCTGATAAGCTGTGTTTCAAAAGCTGCCGTAAAACCGTTTATGGTAGATTGCATAGAAGAGACAACTTGCAGATTTACCCCTCCCCGATCAGGAATAGCTACCATTGTGGAAAAAACAGGCATCGTTTCTTCTTCATCTATAAAGAGACAGGGACTATCCTTCACTTTTACCTGTTGCCTGTTATTGGCACTCTCCTGAATATTCCATTCCGGTAAAGTAAAACTAATATCTATTTCCGCAGGTGTGGAATGATTTAATTGAAAGGCAGTAGCATTTGTATTCGGAACAGCAGACAGTTCTGCAGGTAACAATAGAATTGTTATCATTATTAAATAGAGATAGCGGTATGGTCTCATTAACCACCTCTTTTTTATATACTTTTTTTATACCAAATACCAAAGGCAACATATAGCTAATAGTATTTATTCTATATAACTTATCTCAATCTCAGAAGGTAAAAACCATTGTCATTCAGAACCGGCAGTAAGCATTTCTTGAATATGAAAGCTGTTGTCCCTGCCACATCAGCAAAAAAACAAAATGTGGCTTTTCCAATACTAAAACTATATCCTCTTTCATCATCTATTCTATTATTTACCGAACTTCCATTTTGTCAATCATTTTCTCGGGGCAGTTTATAGTAACAGTTTCTTTACCTGGCAAATTTTTAAAAAAACTAACTGCCCTCTGCTGAAAACGATAAAAGAGAAACTTTAGTAAAACCTGGAATGTCCCTTTAAAAAAGTTAGTTCGGTTATAGGTTTTAGCCCTTTTAATGTTAAACCTGTTGGGGTATTAGTTGTTTTCCGCAAACAAAAAACCGCCCAAAATTTGAGCGGTTTAATGTATATAAGTAGTATTTTGTTTTTATTTTTTTTTCTTAGTTAGGTGTTGCATTGTCTTCTTTTCTTTGTGGGTAATCAAATTCAGGTCTATAACTAAATTACTGGCAACAAAGATTGAGGAATAGGTGCCAAAGAAGATACCCAGGCAGATGGCAAAAGCAAAATCGTGAATTACGCTTCCACCCCAAAAATAAAGGCAGGCAGAAGTAAGAAAGGTTGTTCCACCGGTAATAACAGTTCGGGAAAGCGTATCGTTGATAGAACGATTGAAGACCTCCTGGATAGGGTCTTTGCGGTTTTTCTTCATATCTTCACGAATTCGGTCAAAGATAACAATTGTATCATTAATGCTGTAACCCACGATAGTTAAAAGAGCAGCTATAATTTGCATTGTAATCTCTTTACCCGTGAGAGCAAAAATACCTACTATCATAAAGACATCGTGAAAGAGAGCCAGAATTCCCATCAAACCAAATGTTAATTCAAAGCGGAACCAAATATAGATAATCATCGCAACTAAAGCAAGCATAACTGCCCAAAATGCTTGAGCGCGTAGTTCACCGCCTACTTTAGGTCCAACTTCATAAATTTCTGCTATTACTTCTTTGTTCAGGTCTCGTCCTTGAACATATTGAGGAAAATTATCCTGAATAATTTCCAAAAGCTTATTCCGGGTTTCGGTGGAAAAGTCAGTTCCTTTGCCGATACTCTTAATTTTTATCTGGAAAATAGAATTATCAGGATTACCGATATAGGTAATTTCTGCTTCCGGAAAACCGTTTTTAGTAAGGGTTGAGCGTAAATCCTCAATGGGCAGAGGTTGGATTTTGGGGTCTAATGCCTTCAGATTGACGGTTGCAGCTATTCCACTTGTGAAGTCAATGCTCCAATTTAATCCTCTAAAAATTATTCCGCCTAAGCCAATTAGCAACAAGGTAATAGAGAATGCGTAAAACCAGTAACGATACTTAACGAATTGGACATTTGTATGCTGTAGTATTCTCATTTTTTCTCCTTACACACTCAGTTTTGTCTTTTTGCTGCTTAAAACAATGTTATCCAGAATAGAGCGCACAATTACAATAGCAGAGAACATAGAGCCAATAATACCAATCACCAAAGTTACAGCAAAACCGCGGATAGGACCTGTGCCCAGATAATAAAGAATTATTCCAGCAATAACAGTAGTGAGATTGGAATCCCAAACAGTTACCAGAGCTCTTTTAAAACCTGCATCAACAGCACTGCGGGGTGTTTTTCCCAAATCCAATTCTTCTCTGATGCGTTCATAAATAAGCACATTGGCATCAACAGCCATACCTATTGTAAGAATGATACCGGCAATTCCAGGTAGAGTGAGAGTGGCGCCAAAAGCAGTTAACATAGCTAAAATAAAGCCCACATTTAAGACCAGGGCAACATCTGCGATAAAGCCGCACAACTTATAATAGATAACCATAAATAGGACAACAAGAATCAAACCAATTAAACCAGCTGTAGTTCCCTTACTAATGCTATCTGCACCTAAAGTGGCACCAATTATGGAAGTGGAAACCGGTTTAATAGGAGCAATCAGATTTCCGGTATTGAGCACGATTGCCAATTCGTTTGCTTCAGTAGCAGTAAATCTACCTGTAATTTGAGCTCTGCCTCCAGCAATCCTTTCCTGGATATTGGGAGCGGAATAAACAACTCCATCCAGAACGATGGCTAAACGCTTTCCTACATTATCGGAAGTAACTTTTTCAAACTTACGCGCTCCCGCTCTTTTCATTTCTATGGAAATGTAGGGCTTATTAGCAATCCGGGGATCGGTTGAAGTAGCTGAACCATATTCAACCTTAGCTTTAGCCAGATCACCACCGGTAAGCTGAGCTGAAGAAGATAGAACATAAAGGGTTCTATCAGCCCGGGGATTTTCCGTATCTGCTTTATCCAAGGAAAGCTGATAACCCATAGGCACCATTTGGGCAAAAAGAGAATCTGCCAGCAAATCTTGAATTAGGCGTACATCAGTATATTGAATTTCATAATCCATCTCTCCAGGACGGATCAGAGAACTGAAAACGCCAGTTCCGGCTTGCAAGCTATCGGTTGCAGTAGTATCCGCTAAAATGCTTTTATCTTTCTTCGCCATTTCTGCTAAAACCGGAAATTTATCCAGATTACTGCTGATATTTCTATCAATTGCATCAATCACTCTTTTGGCTTCATCCACAGGAGTAACAAGTTTAAACTCCAGCATAGCGGTTTGTTTAATTAAATTCTCAGCCGCTTTATAATCTGTTACACCAGGTAATTGAACCATAATCCGGTTCTCGCCTAATTTTTGAATTGAGGGCTCGGCTACGCCAAACTGGTCAATTCGTTCACGGATAATTTTAATGTTCTGTTCTACAGCATTGCGGGCATCGGCTTCAGATAATTCAGAAGTATCCACTTCCAAAAGTATCTGCATTCCTCCCCGGAGGTCAAGACCAAGCTTTAAATGATGCTTAGACCACCAGTCCGGCAGATTAGGAATTGCCATAGGAGCCAGAAAAAATGCTGTAACACAGATAAATATGACTATGAATAAGCCACGCCAGGAAATTTTCTTCATTGGCTTTATGCTCCCTTTTGCATTATAATATTATATATCAGTTTTATTCCTTGACCCAAAACTTTGATTAGCCCTTATTCGTCAAGGGAAATGTTTGCTATTAGTTCTCCCCTGCCAATTTCCTGAATCAAAGAGCT
>DAONFA010000023.1:10379-39961 GCA_035403355.1 Candidatus Cloacimonas sp.
CGTTCCTCCGTTTTCGGTTACCGGAAGATACCGTTTTCCCGGAAGGTTGATGTCCTGGTCAACCACCTTTTTTTTCGTTACTGCAAAAAGCGTAATAAAGAAATAGCTCGGTTGCAAGGGGAACGACAAGATGTCGTTCCTCCGTTTTCGGTTACCGGAAGATACCGTTTTCCCGGAAGGTTGATGTCCCGGTCAACCACCTTTATTTCCGTTACTGCAAAAAGCGTAATAAAGAAAAAGCTCGGTTGCAAGAGGAACGACAAGATGTCGTTCTTCCGTTTTCGGTTACCGGAAGATACCGTTTTCCCGGAAGGTTGACCTCCTGGTCAACCACCTTTATTTCCGTTACTGCAAAAAGCGTAATAAAGAAATAGCTCGGTTGCAAGGGGAACGACAAGATGTCGTTCCTCCGTTTTCGGTTACCGGAGGATACCATTTTCGGAAGGTTGACCTCCCGGTCAACCATCCGATTTGTGGTTGAGAGGAACTCAACCATCCGACCCTGAAAAAAAACCTTGTAAAAAAATGAACCTTAAAAATTGTGGCTTTCAGTGTAATTATTTATTTGTAAAAGGAGTTCAGGAATGCTGGATAGTTTGAGAAAGAAACAGAAAATAGTTATTTATATCGTGGCTTTTGTTTTTATTGTAGGTATGGGTGCGGTTGGAATAGGAGAATTATTATCCCCGAAACCATATCTGGGAAAAGTAAATGGCACGAAAATAACCTTTGAAATGTATCAGCAGAAAGTTCAGGAATTGAGCGAACGCTATGCAGAGATGTATAAAGATCAGCCCATAGACGAAAACACTCGTAAAAGCATAGAAAATCAGGCATGGGAAACTTTGGTTAGTGATATTCTGTGGCAGCAGCAAATAAAGAAACACAAAATAAAAATCACTGATGATGATGTTTTAACTGAAATGCAAAATAATCCTCCGCAAGAATTGATGCAAAATGAATCCTTGCAGACAAACGGCAGATTTGATAAAGTGAAATACCTTACCGCTCTAAAGAACAATGCACAATTTTATGCCGCTATGGATGAATATGTAAGAAACTATCTTCCGCGGCAAAAACTGCAGGAAAAAATTAAAGCCCAAGCCGGAATTACGATAGACAGTTTAAAAGCAGAATATGCGAAAGACACCGATAGCGTTTCCGGAAAATTCATCTGGTTTGAGCCCAATAAATCAGAACCTGTAACCGTTACCGATGCGGAAATTAAGGCATATTACAATAAGAATAAGGAAACCGAATTTAAAAAGGGTCCCGCATCCAGAATCAAATATCTTGCTTTTGAAGATAAGCCCTCAGATAAGGACTATGCTACGGTAAAACTTCTTGCCGATGAAATATACGGCAGGGCAATTAAAGGAGAGGACTTTGCATCTTTAGCAAGGGATTATTCCGATGATCCCGGTTCCAAGGATAATGGCGGTTCTTTAGGAGAATTTGCTAAAGGGCAAATGGTTCCGGAATTTGAAAAAGCAGCTTTTGCTTTAAGAGTTGGAGATATCAGCAAACCCGTTAAAACCAATTATGGTTGGCATATTATTCGTTGTGACAGCATTGCTGCCATTAGTAAAGAAGAGCCCAAAATTAAAGCCAGCCATATTCTTTTGAAGGTTGAACCCTCCGATGAAACCAGAGATGCTATTCTGGAAAAAGCGGAATCGGCAGCCAAGTTAATTAAGAAAAAAGGGATTGAAGCAGCAGCTAAAGAATTGAAAGTAGAAGTTCAGGAAACTGACTGGGTGCCTCATGATCAGGAATATATTCCCGGAATCGGCAATAATGGAGCTCTTCTCCAATTTATGCGCAAAGGCAAAGAAAAGGAAATCTCGGAGGTTATCACGGATCAGCAAAACCGCAAAATTGTCGCTTTGCTAACTGATAACAAAAAGGTCTATTATGAGGAGTTTGATAAAGTTAAGCTCCGCATCAAATACCAGCTGGAGAAAGAAAAGAAAGTAGCCAATGTAAAGAAAAAAGCCGAGGCATTTGTTGCCCAATATCCTGCCAGCGAATATTTTAACGCTGCCGCCAAAGAGGGTTGGCAAATTATTGAATTTACCAATCATAAACTTGGTATGGATGTTCCCAATGTGGGTCCCTGCAAGGAATTTACAACTGCAGCTTTAGCTTTGGAAGCAGGAAAAACCAGCGGACTTATTTCTTCCAAAGAAGGATGTTTCATCATCAGTTGCACAGAACGAATTAAACCCGATTTTAATAGCTTTGCCAAAGATAAGGACAGACAGGAACAGATTCGTAAACGGATGGAAGATGCTGCCTGGAACCGTTGGTATGACCAAATGAAAAAACAAGCTAAAATAATTGATAACCGGGCTAAATTCGGAATCTAAACGATGAATAGATTGATGACCAGTGTTAGTGGAGTTAGGGGTGTCTTTGCGGACACCCTTAATCCTATTATAGCTATAAAATATGCTGCCCACTTTGCTCTTCTGCAGAAACAAAGCTATCCTGATCTGCATCCTTTAATTTATGTGGGCAGAGATAGCCGGACTACAGGCAAGGCAATGTTACATAGTATCATTTCTGCTCTTATCAGTGTGGGCTGCGATGTTACCGATTTAGGAATTGTTTCCACTCCCACTTTGCTGTTAAAAGTTCAGGAATCCGATGCCATTGGAGGCATAGCCATTACTGCATCTCACAATCCACCGCAGTGGAATGCAATGAAATTCGTGGATGCTGAGGGCTTGTTTTTAAGCCCTGAGAAAGCGGAAATATTTCTGTCTTCCGTAGAAAAAGAGATTTCCTGGGCAAATTGGCAAGCAATAGGAAATATAAACACGAACAATAAATCCATTGCTCAGCATATTGCAAAAATTTTAGCTATCCCCTATTTAAATATTGAGCAAATCCGTGCCCGCAGGTTTAAAGTGGTGTTGGATTCCGTTAACGGAGCGGGAGGGTTAATTTCTCCCCTGTTATTAAAAGAACTTGGGTGCACCGTTTATGAAATAAATAGCGAGCCCACCGGTATTTTTGCTCACATTGCAGAACCGCTAAACGAAAATTTAAGCCAACTGGAAGAAGCAGTTGCTTTTTATGGTGCGGATATTGGTTTTGCAACCGATCCCGATGTTGACCGTCTTTCCCTGGTTTCCGAAAAAGGAAAATGTATCGGAGAAGAATTAAGCGTTGCCTTAGCCGAACTATTTGTGCTTCCCAAAAAGAAGGGAGATATTGTAGTAAATCTTAGCAGTTCAATGATTTCCGAGGATATTGCCAAAAGCTTTGGCGTTCAAGTTCAGCGGACTAAAGTCGGCGAAATAAATGTAGGGAAAAAAATGCAGGAAATAAAATCTCCCATCGGAGGTGAAGGAAATGGCGGAATTATCTGTCCTGATGTTCATTACACCCGTGATGCCATTGCCGGAATGGCTTTAATTTTAGGATTGCTTTCCGAGACGGATAAACCCCTGTCCGAGATAGTGAATACCCTGCCAAAGTATTATTTTGCCAAAGATAAAATCACAGTTGATTCCTTTTTAATGGAATCCTTGATGAGTATTGTTCCCTCTCTCTTTGAAAACTATCAGCTGGATACCCGAGACGGCATTAAAGCTATAGGCAACAAGCATTTTATCCATATTCGCAAATCGGGAACCGAACCTATCATCCGGATTTATGTGGAAAGCGATACGCCGGAAAAATCCCGCCAAATTTGTGCTGAAGTTAAAAAAATGCTCAGCGAAATGAATACCTCCAAAGATAAAGATAATAACGAAAGAAATTTGTGAGCAGCTTGAGACAACTTGTGATAATAAAAATCAGGAGAAATTGCCAAGAACAACGATACTAAGGTCTTTATGCTCCGATATTAAACAATATTAAGCCCCCAATAGATACTTTACCTGATGCTCCCGTAGTTCATAAGTTTATAATAGCTGTAGCGTTATTTTAAATGCAATTACTAAACCGAAGCGGTGCTCCCGTCATTAATTTGATTTATAAAAATTACCTTGCGGGCTTATTTTAACTACCTGTTGCCTGGTCATTTCTTTAGCGCTCCTTTAACGACCCTTTAACAATACTTTAGCGTCGCTAAGGAATCGTTAAAGAAGGTGTAAAGAAATATAAAAGATTCAACTTGGCAGGGAACAGTGAGTAGTAAAAAAACAGACAAAGGAGAAAAGGGTTTATTTTTCCGCATCTTACGAGGGGCTTACGCCACCCTCGCTATTATTGTGTCGCCCTAAGGGGCTTTTGGCAGAGGGCAAAGAGCGAAGGGTAACGGGTTTATTTTTCCGCATCTTACGAGGGGCTTACGCCACCCTCGCTATTATTGTGTCGCCCTAAGGGGCTTTTGGCAGAGGGCAAAGAGCGAAAGGTAAAGGGTTTATCAACCATTTTTCTTAACTGAAAAAAATCTGTGTTATCTGTGTAATCTGTGAGAGCTAATATCTACCTGCGGGAAAAGAAGAAAATATCAAAATCGTAGCCAATACTTAAGAAACTGTGGATATCCTTATTTTCATTCAACGAAAGGTATAGCTTAGCAGGTAGAATTGAGTTCTTATAGCCCAGCCCTAAATATCCGCAATAATCCCAATCTTCGGCATTACCCCAAACATTCGTATCCGAATAGCGCATACCCTGAAATCCGGCATCCAAAAAATAGCGGTCTTTTAGCAGAGAAGAAACCCCAAAAGATAAAACCTGATAATGCGGAGCACTAATTTCGTAACGCGAATAGCCCATAAAACCATCCGTCCCTCCAATGATAAAGGGATCAACGATAGAGTGCTCAGTGGAATTTAGATAGCTGCCATAGTTCAAAGTGGAATATACACTGAAAATATCTCTAACCGGAACATAAAATTCTGCTTTGCCCTGAAAACAGTTATAGATGAAGTCACTCACTTCTTTATAGCGCGAGAAACTGAATTTCCCGAAAACTCTGGCACCGGACATCGGAAACATAAAATCATTCAAACTTTCGTGATAACCCTTAATCCCAAAACCGCTAACTACCGAACTTTCGGGCAACAACTGAGTTTGGGAAATATCGCTATGTAAATCGGTTTGATTGCTGTAAAGGAAAAACTCCGCAATAGCCAGGTCTTTGGCAAAAACCCCAATTCCGGTATTAATTCCCCAATCAGTGGATTTGATACTGGAAGTTTTATGATGTTCCTGATAGTTATAGATGGTTTTTTCGCCTACATAAGGAAAAAGACGGTAATATGCACCCCACTGTTCACCGAAATTTTTCACATAATCTACGCTGAATTCATTTCTGCCTCCCAGTTTCAGTTCTGCCAGAAGACGCGAATTTCGCAGCAAATAGTTATCCAATGAAAGCACCAAACCCGCCATCAGCTTTTCTTCACTATTGTAAACAAGGTTTACAGCCAGATGTTTTCGCTCGCGTTCTTGAATATATATAATCAGGTCATAACGGTTATCTTCGGTCTTTTTCAGCACAGGATAGATAGTTTTGAAGACCTGTGAATTCCAGGCAATAATACAGGCATCGGCTATTTCTTTGCTGCTGTAAGTTTTGCCTGAATGCAAACCCAAATATTCACGCACTTTGGAGGGACTGATGTTTTCGTTGCCCTGCACCAGAATGTTACTTATCGGAAAGCTATCCAAATATTTATTAAATTCATTAACCGCGGGCTGGGAAATATTATATTTAGTTTTAAATGCTCTTATTTGGTCTATATTTTGTCGGGCAGATGCTTCTCCGGCAGCTATTATATCCTCCAGATGCTGATAATCTGTGGAAACGAATTGCGATAAATCCGGTTCAATTAACAAATCGCATTCATCTAAATAGGCATTTAAGTTACGCGTGATGCCGATATTGATGGTCTGATCCAAAATATCCACTAAGTTATTGAGATTTTCTTCATTGCGTAATGTGGAATTAACTTTAATACCCAAAACCAGATCAGCTCCCTTTTGGTGTAACAGGTTAATCGGCATATTTTGCGAAACCCCGCCATCAATATAATAACGACCATTCAGTTCAAAAGGTTCAAATAAACTGGGAATGGATATGGAAGCGCGCACTGCTTGCATCAATGAACCCTCGGAAAAAATAACTCCTTCTCCCGTAAGTAAATCGGTGGCTATACAGGTAAAAGGAACAGGAAATTCACTAAAGTTCTCAATCTGAGAAGCGGATGCGGTTAATTTAAATAGTTCCAGATTAAGATTATTACCTATATAAACTGACGAAGGAAGTTGTGGAACCCAGGAGTCATTTAGCTCAAAAACAGCATTTCCGTAAGGCGCCCAACGCTTTTGCCCGATATAAAGGTCCTTTCTTTGTTGCGCATCGCTGGTTAGTTGCTTCCAGTCCAAATTCAAACATATTTCTTCCAATTCCCGGGTAGAATAACCCATCGCATAAAGAGCTCCAATAACCGCCCCAATACTGGTTCCGGCTATGTAATCGGGATGAATGCCTTCCTCTTCCAAAACCTTTAAAACCCCGATATGAGCAAAACCTCTTGCCCCACCTCCACTTAAGGCATAACCAAGCTTTTCACCTGCTAAAAAATTGAGCAAACAGAAGAGCAACAGCAGAACATATAGCTTTTTCATTGTGGCTGACTATAAATTAAAAAGTGCCTTCCCCGGAACTTGATTTTGTATCTGCTTTGTTTTCAGGTTTAGCATACTGATATTCCATTCGTCCAAAAACTACCGTTGACTCTATCTCAACAGGTGTTCCTTGAACAACAGGCACTTTGCGAGGTAAAACAGTAGAGCCAAAAACAGAGGTAGGATTGATATGAAAGGCAATGCTATCTGGTAAGATAACCGTTCCCGAACCAAAAACCACGCTTATTTCTATATCTTTTGCGTCTGCGGGAAGATCGGTAAGGTCAATTATCGCCGAGGAAAAGATAATATTATATTCGTTGCGGGAACTGCTGTAGATAATAGAACTCTCTTTGGAATAATGCGTTGGGTTATTATATTTATGTGTTCTAAGCCCAAAAAGCAGCTTAATGCCCAGCATAATAATAATGACAGCAATAAACACTCTCACAAGAGGCAAATGAATGTTAAAACCCTTTAAAAAAACAGATAATCCTAAAAGGATTAACAGTATGCCCCAAAAGAAATTGCTGAAAACAAAACCCATTTTCATTTCCTTATCCTTTTTTATTGTATTTTTAATCCCTGCTTCCAGGCAGAGTAAAGAATCTCTATATTTTCTGCTATATGTTTATTTACAATTAAGCTTTGCTGGTTTGAAACATACCCCAGGTCATTAAACTCAATATTATATTTTAGGGCTGTCTCTTTTATTAACAGGCAGTTTTCTGCCTCGGCACTAATTAAAATTCTACTTCCTGCCTCACCAAAATATACGCTACTTGGGCTATATGGAAGTTCAAAATTCAGCATTACTCCCAAAATTTGATGGGGAGCAAAACAGCACTCCAAAACAGCTACTAATAATCCACCGTCGGAAACATCGTGAGCGCTATTAACTAAGCCATTATCAATCAGTTCCAATATTAAACTCTGCAGCTGCAATTCTTCTTCCCAATTTGTGTTTGGCGGTTTTCCGGCTACTTCATTAAATTGCATTTTAAGATATTCACTCCCTCCCAAATCCGCTTTCAAGGAACCCAAAAGGATAATTCTATCATTGGCGTGTTTAAAAAACTGAGTGGTTGCTTTACGAAAATCAGACATCACACCAAGCATACCGATAACTGGTGTAGGATAAATTGCTCCTTCCGGATTTTCATTATAAAAAGATACATTGCCACCGGTAACAGGAGTGCCTAAAATCCTGCAGGCATCTGCCATTCCCCGGATTGCCTCTGTGAAACAATAATAGACCTCAGGTTTATACGGATTGCCAAAATTAAGGCAATTAGTAATAGCAATTGGTTTAGCTCCACTGCAGGCAACATTTCTGGCTGCCTCTGCAACCGCAGCAACTGTTCCTGAATAGGGGTCTAAAAAACAATATCTGCCGTTACAATCCGTGCTTAAGGCAATAGCTGTATCCGTTTCCGGAATTCTAATAACTGCAGCATCCGAACCCGGTTCTACAACCGTTCCAATTTGTACCATATAATCATATTGCTGATAAATTGAGCGGCGACTGCAAAGATTGGGCGAGGAAATAAGCCGTAACAAGGTCTCAGCGTAATTTACAGGTTCGGGATAACTATCCAAAGAGTGGCTGGACAGTTCATCAAGATAGCCAGGTCGCTTGCTTTCTCTGATATAAACAGGTGCCGAACCACCTAAAATAAGTGTCTCCGCCGGTATTTCCGCTACTTTTTCTTTCCCGAAAAAAACCCTTAGCATTTTATCATCGGTAACTTTGCCTATTTGCACTGCATCTAAATCCCATTTGGCAAAAATGGATTTAATACTTTCCAGGTTTTCCGGCTGCACAATAACCAGCATCCTTTCCTGCGATTCCGATAGCATAATTTCGTAGGGAGTCATTCCCGTTTCTCTTTGCGGAACAAGAGAAACATCAATTTCCATACCTACATTTCCTTTACCTGCCATTTCTGAACTGGAACAAGTTAAACCCGCAGCACCCATATCTTGAATAGCTACAACGAGCCCTGCCTTGATAGCTTCCAAAGTTGCTTCCAGTAAAAGTTTTTCCAGAAAGGGGTCGCCCACTTGGACAGCGGTTCTTTTTTCTTCTGATTTTTCGCTTAAATCCACCGAGGCAAAAGTGGCTCCATGAATTCCATCCCGTCCTGTTTTAGCTCCTACAATAAGCACTGCATTACCAATTCCGGAAGCAGCAGAACGAGCTATTTTATTATGTTTAACAACCCCTACAGCCATCGCATTAACTAAGGGATTGCCTTCATAGCTATCGTCAAAATAGACCTCTCCGCCAACGGTTGGAACTCCGAAACAATTTCCGTAATCAGCTATGCCGCTAACAACTTCTTGCAGTAAATGCTGAACTTTAGGATTATCCGGTTTGCCGAAACGCAAAGAATCCAGAACGGCAATGGGTTTGGCACCCATCGTAAAAATATCTCTTAGAATACCTCCTACTCCAGTAGCGGCACCATGATAGGGTTCCAGGGCAGAAGGATGATTATGGCTTTCTATTTTGAAACATATTGCCCTGCCCTGTCCAATATCAATTAAGCCGGCATTTTCTTCTCCGGCTTTGGCTAAAACGGCAGAACCCTCTTTGGGAAGGGTTTTTAACAACCTTACAGAATTTTTGTAGCTGGCATGCTCACTCCACATAACGGAAAAAATACCCAGTTCTACATAAGAAGGTTCACGCTTCAGAATATCTAATATGCGTTCATATTCTTCCGGGCTTAAGTTATGTTCAGCAACAAGTTCGGGGGTAATTTCAGCAAAATTCATAATGTTACTTTCTATATCCTCAATTCGTTAGTAATCAGCTTTTCCATTAACCGCTGCAAACGGTCTTCAATAATCTCAAAGGTCTTTTTATAGCTTTCCAGATTGCTGCCGAAAGGATCATCAATATCACCCTGTTCTCCTACAAATTCATTCAAAGTCCAAATCCGGCGTGCACTATTAGGATAAGCGTTACGCAATAAATCTCGCTGCCTTTCTTCCATCGTTAAAATTAACCAGCTGGAAGACATCAATTGGGGAGTAACCTGTTTGGAAATATGCTGTTGGGCATCCAAAATACCTCGTTCCAAAAGCAACTGGAGAGCATTTAAGGAAATCATCTGTCCACCAACCATCAAACCGCAGGAATCCGTCGCCAGGGCTAAATTATTATCTCTAATCATTTTCCGGAAAAGCTTTTCCGCCATTGGAGAACGGCAAATATTGGCTGAACAGACAAACATCACAACCGGCAGCTGAAATCCCTGTTTTATTTCATAAAAAGGTATAGAACCCTCCCGCAGGCATTTTATTTCATCATTGCTTCCGCTTTCTTCAGAACTGATATATTCTACAATAGTAGAGGGCACGGAAGAACTTTTCATCTCCCGGGAGGCAGGTAACAGAGCAAAATCAAACCAGGAAGCATAATTACGCACTATTCTATCATAATTCTCTTCAGGATGTAAACCGGAAATATTTACACTGGTGCTGATAAGAGGTTCTCCCAGCAAGGAAATTAAAGCCCTTAGAGCAGGATCGGAAGGAACTCTTAAGGCAACTTTATTCCCCTTTGCTATTTGAGCAAAAATGGCATCCTCATAGTTAAAAACCAGGGTTAAGTTTCCAGGCCAGTATTGATGCATTAAAGGGCGTAAAGCAGAAGGTATTTTATCTTGTTCCAAAACACTAATATCTGGTATCAGAGCAATAAAACCCTCTTTATCGGGTCTTTGTTTCAATTCTTCAATGCGGGCAATTGTTTCTATGGAAGAAAGCCGACAACCGATTCCCCACATAGAACCGGTCCAATGTAAAATGGTAGAATGCGTTAGCGGGTTACTGCTAATAAATCTTTCCAGCTTCCGTAAGCCGGGGTCTTTCAAAACGAGCATAACACTCCCCTTTATTCCAAGTAAGGTATTGGATTGATAGCTTTACCATCTTTGCGTAATTCAAAATGCAGAGAGGGCTGGCTTGCGGAGCCGGTACTTCCGCTTTTCGCAATGGTTTGTCCTTTTTTAACCTTCGCTCCTCTGCTAACAAGTAATTCGCTGTTATAAGCATACAAAGTAAAAAAGCCGTTCTTATGGTCAATAATAAGCAGTTTTCCTTGTCCACCGTAGCGATCGGCAAAAATTACTTCGCCATCATCAGAGGCAACTACTTTAGTTCCTTCTTTGGCAGCAATATCTATTCCGTTGCTAACTACGCTGGTTCCGTAACTTCTGGTTTCTTCTCCATAGCTGCGAATTATTTTTCCTCTAAGGGGCCAGGAGATTTTTTTGCCTGTAAACTGGTAACTGGCCGGTTCTTTGCCTTGTTGTTTCATCAATTGGGCAATTAAGCTTTCCAGTTCTGAACTGTCTTTTTTCAGCTTTGCCACTTGTGCCTGCAGCTTTTTCTGCTCTTCGGTTAATTTTTGACTTTGCGTAGAAAGGGTTTTAATTTGTTTTTCGTAGCCGGTTTTTTTAGAGCTTTCCGTTTTCATCGTGCGAGAGACCTTGGTTGCGTGTTCGCGGTGCAGTTCCTGAACCTGAGTAAGGGCTATTTTATAGCCGGAAAGAATATCTATTTTTTGTCTGGTTCCTTCTATGAATGCTTTCAGCAATCGCTGATCCCGATGTCTGACATTTAATTTTTTATAGGATTTATCCACTCGCAGCAGCAGGTCCAGTTCTGCATTTTGTTCTCTGTGCATATCACTTAAGCGCATTTCTGTATCTGAAATTCTTTGCTCCACTGATTGAAGCGAATCCTGCACAATCTTTTCTTCCGTTTTCAGCTTTTGCAGGTTTTTCTCCGTTCTTTGTTTCAGAGAGGCAGTGCGGTTTATTTCTTTTTCAGTTTTCTGTTTTTTGGTTTGAGTTTGTTTCACTTTTTGTTCTGTGCTTTCCAGTTGTCTTTGCATTTCTCTCAACTGCTGCATTTTATCTTCCAGTTCGTCGGCATAATAAACTGTGAAAAAAACACATAGCAAAAATATCAGCCATTTATGAGGCATTGTTTTCTCCGCTAAAAAATCTCACCGTCAGAATTTTCAGGCGTCTTATAAGTGTCAACTCTATTTTTCTTTTTCTTCTTTCAGGTGTTCGCGTAAAAAATCGTGATATTCTTTATTATTGAATACCAGGAAATCGTGTGTGCCTTTATAAGCATACCCGTTAGAATCAATAAAAAGCACCGTATCTACATAACGCAAGGTAGATAGACGGTGAGAAATTACTATTGCTGCAATTCCCGGGTAGTTTTCATCCAGTGCCTGCCAGAGTTTTTCTTCGTTTTCAGCATCCAGAGAGGCAGTTATATCATCCAAAATGAGCAATTGCGGTTTTTTAACTAAAGCCCGGGCAATAGTTAACCGCTGTTTTTGCCCTCCGGAAACGCTAAGTCCTCTATTGCCAACAAAGGTAGCGTCTTTTTCCGGAAAAGAGGCAATTTCATCTTCCAGTTGCGAGGTTTTAACTGCAATTTGATATTCCCTTTCCGATGCTTTTTCCACGGCAAAAAGAATGTTATCCTTCACGGAACCGCCAAAAAGAAGAGGTTCCTGAGGAACATAAGCAACTATATTACGCAGGGATTTAACATCAATTTCATTGATGGGTTTGCCGTTAATTTTAATGGTTCCGCTGTCATATTTCAGCAAGCCCAATAACAGATTGGCAATAGTGGTCTTCCCGCTTCCGGTGGCACCTAAGATTAGCATCCTTTCTCCTTTGTTCAATTCAAAACTTACATTTTTCAGCACCGGAGAGGGTTTGTCAGGATACTGGAAGGATACATTTTCAAAGGATAAAGTGGAGAATTCCTTCACTTTATGCTGACCGTTAAGTTCATCATTTAAAGTAGGATAGGATTTCATTTCTTCCAAACGGTCTATATTTACAAATGCCTGTTTACCGGAAACAAAGAGTTGGGGCAAATCAATCAGCGGATAAATCATCATTGATAGATAGGTGTAAAACAGAAAAAAGGTGCCAACCGTTATTTCTCCTTTCACAGCAAGATAACCGCCAAAGAGGATAACTCCAATTTGGGCAATGTAATCAATGTATTGCCAGAGTAAAGAAAGAATGGCATTCAATTTCACCATACTCATTTCCGTTTTAAACCTTTTATTTAAAGCTATATCAAAGAAACGGTTATATTTTTCTTCGCTTACAAAGCTTTTAACAATCCGGATACCCGAAAAACTCATTTCCAATTGATTATTGATAGCAGAAATTGCCTGCTGATTACGATTATAATTAGTATATACTTTATCGGAGGTGAAATAGAAAATCAGCATCATAAATGGCAGCGGAGCAATGGAAAGCAAAGTTAGTTTCACATTGATGCTGAACATTACAACTAACGCAAACAAAATCATACTGAACGAATTGAAAGCCCGAAAAATGCCGGAACACAAAAACCAGCTAACCCTGGGAAAATCGGAAAGGTCATCAGTTAAACGGGTAACAATATCACCGGTTCTGAATTTCTGGAAAAAAGTAAAATCCTTAGTTAAAATATGCTTGAAATAGAACACTCGCAAAGAGTGCTCAAAACGCATATTCACCCAACCCCTAATCCCGGGATAAATGCCTGTAACAAGTTCAGCCAAACCAATAGCAAACAGAATCTTTATAATTCTATAAACCGCTTGCATCGGTTCAGGATATTTTGCCGGAAATTGTAATATGTCTTTCAGCAAGTCCAACATTTCTTTAAAAACATAAGGAAAAGCAATAGACACAACGGATGACAGCAGAGTGAGCACTACCATAATCAGCACAAACCATTTTTGAGATTTATACTGTTCCAAAATCCACTTCAGGTGTTTATTCATCCTGCACCTTCAACATTTGCAATTCCACCAGCTTTTGATATTCGGGTGATTTCTGTAACAGCTCGTTATGCTTACCTCGGGCAGTTATTCTGCCATCGCTGAAATAGAGAATTTCATCGGCATCCAGCACAGAAGTAAGACGGTGAGCTACAATCAGAGCAGTTTTGCCGGCTAATAAATTTTCCATTGAACGTTGGATTTTTGCCTCGGTTTGAGGGTCTATAGAAGCCGTTGCCTCATCCATAATAATTATTTCGGATTCAAAAGCAAGAGCACGGGCAAAGCTAACCAGCTGCTTTTCACCTTGAGAAATATTTTGTCCCCGTTCCGCAAGTTCCGCATTAATCCCTTCGGGCAATTTTCGGATAAATTCATCCAATTGGACAATAGAAATTGCTTTTTGAACCTTTTCTTCATCAATCTGGTCATTATAAACCCGCACATTTTCCAAAATACTGCCGGGAAAGAGATATACATCCTGCAAAATGAGCCCAATCTTTTTTCTCCATTCCCGAAAGTTCATTTCGCTTAAAGGGACGCCATCAATTAATATTCTCCCTTTTTCCACAGGATAAAAACCGCATAACAAACTTACAGTGGTGGTTTTACCACTGCCGGAAGCACCAACTAATGCTATTTTCTTTCCCTTGGGTATGGTGAATGAAACATCCTTCAGAACCCATTCATTTTCCTTATAGGCAAACCAAACATTCTCAAACTTAATTTCTTGTTCAAAAACAGGTATCTGCGTTCCGGTAAAGATATCATCTTCAGAAGGCAGTTCGGTTAATTCCAAAATCCTTTTCAGAGAAGCAAATGAACGCTGAATTTGCATCACATTTTCGGAAATTTGCATTAGGGGCCATACCAGCTGATAAATATATTGAATAAAAACAATCAGAATTCCAACCGTTAAGGTTCCGGCAATAATTTTGGGAGCAGAAACAAGAATCACAATGATGATAAAGACCACATTGATCATAAAACTGAAGATACTTTGTGAACTGTATTCAATCATCTGAGTATGAACTTCTATTTTTTTCTTCTCTTTTGATGCTTTTTCCACATCTTTCAGAGCTCTTTTCTCCTGATTTAATGCCTGAATCATTTGAATGCCTTGCACATAATCAGTTATTTTAGCAGTAATTACAGCATAGCGTTCCCGAATTTGACGAAAGAACTTATTCAAATATTTAAACAAAAACCAGTAGCCGATTCCACAAAGAATTATCGCCGGCAAAATATAAATCGTTATTTTCCACTGCAGAATGAAAAGAATTATGAAACCACCAATGAAAAACAATACATTGCCGATAATTGTGATAGACAGATCGGAAAAGAGAACTTTAACCCTTTCACTATCACTTTCCACGCGGGCAATAAGTTCACCTACCGGCTGTTTATTAAACCAGGAAACAGGTAACTTCAATAAATGACTGAACACATCACCCTTGAACTTAGTGATGATTTTTATACCTAAACGGGAAAGTAACAAAATCTGCAAATAGGAAAGCAACCCCGAAAGCAACACTACGGCAATAAAATAAAAGCCATAGCGAAACATCTGTGCCATATTCTTATCCGGTATGCTGTGATCAATAATTTGTGCTAAAATAAGAGGATTGAGCAACCGTAAACCGGAAGTAATCAGCATTGCAAAAAGTCCAAAGAATAGCAGTCCCAAATCCTTTTTCACGAAAGGAAAGAGGAGCTTCAGATAATATGTGAATGTCTGCTTTTTCTCAGCCACTTTTTGCACCTTTTTAATGTTTCTTTCTTGGGGGATTTATTTAAAATAATGGTCGGGATGAGAGGATTTGAACCTCCGACTTCTCGGTCCCGAACCGAGCGCGCTAACCGGTCTGCGCTACATCCCGATCTTTTTTTTTATGCTATCTTTAAAAGCTGGATATTCTGTCAAGCAAGAACTTTTTTTTGCTCCTGATGTTTTAAAATAGAGTTGGTAGAATTTTTGTTTTAACTCTAAACAAACAGCTTGTTTTGACTTACAATTTTGCCACTACCAACACAGAAACCACATACCACAAATTGCAAACACTTACATCCACACTACAACTGGTCTCCTCATTTCAAAATTGTGAGTTAAAACAAGAACCCAGCACAATGGCAACCGAATTTTACCAACCCCTCAAATTTTACAATCGTGAAAGAATGTTATTTTTCACTTTTGCAGGGTCAGGTTGGAATTGTTCAGAAATAGAAACTTCGCGACGAATTTTTGTTTTAACTCTAAACAAACAGCTTGTTTTGACTTACAATTTTGCCACTACCAACACAGAAACCACATACCACAAATTGCAAACACTTACATCCACACTACAACTGGTCTCCTCATTTCAAAATTGTGAGTTAAAACAAGAACCCAGCACAATGGCAACCGAATTTTACCAACCCCTCAAATTTTACAATCGTGAAAGAATGTTATTTTTCACTTTTGCAGGGTCAGGTTGGAATTGTTCAGAAATAGAAACTTCGCGACGAATTTTTGTTTTAACTCTAAACCGAGCTTCAGCTTTGACAGTATCGGACAAAAGATAAATATTCTGTTACCTCTGCATTTCGTTGCAACCATAGAAGAATCGGTTTAGAGTCAAAACTCCCCAGCTTTGACAGTTGAAGGCAACTAACAAAATTTCATGTTACCTCTGCATCTCGTTACAAACCGCAGAAGAATCGGTTTAGAGTCAAAACAAACAGCTTGTTTTGACTTACAATTTTGCCACAGCCATCACTGAAACTACAACCCACAAATTGTAAACACTGACAACCGAGTTACAACTGGTTTTCTCATTTCAAAATTGTGAGTTAAAACAAGAACCCAGCGCACTGGCAACAGAATTTGACCAACCCCTCAAATTTTACAATCGTGAAAGAATGTTTTTTTTCACTTTTGCAGGGTTGGGTTGGAATTGTTCAGAAATAGAAACTTCGCGACGAATTTCTGTTTTAACTCTAAACCGAGCTTCAGCTTTGACAGTATCGGACAAAAGATAAATATTCTGTTACCTCTGCATTTCGTTGCAACCATAGAAGAATCGGTTTAGAGTCAAAACTCCCCAGCTTTGACAGTTGAAGGCAACTAACAAAATTTCCTGTTACCTCTGCATTTCGTTGCAACCACAGAAGAATCGGTTTAGAGTCAAAACTCACCCAGCTCAAAATTGTGAGTTAAAACAAGAACCCTTTTAAAAAACCATCTGTAAAATTCATCCTTTTTCTCCTCCTAAATAGTTGTCTTTCAATTCCTGTTTTTTTGCGATATACAGCAAATGAGATTCCCGTATCTTTCCCATATCGCGATACGAGAACGATACGGGAATCATATTGGAATGTTATTGAGAGAATTCCGGGATCTCTTTGGGAACAAGAAAGAGTCAATTTGTTAATGATTTGCCTTTTGTTGGACATCACAATTTTTCAGATTTGGAGCCCCACCCAAAAATGGAGATTTCAAATTCAACAAACTCATTGACAAATTTATGCCCTATTGCACAATGTAGCTAAAGTGATTTTACTGGAGATACATTATGAATGACCAGTTGCAAGACCTGCTTAAAAAAGTTTATGATGAAGGAGTTGCCAAAGCCAATGCCGAGGCAGAAAAAATTATCTCTGCAGCAAAGGAACAGGCAGACAGCACAATATCCCAAGCCCAGGCAGAGGCAGAAAGAATCTTAAAAGATGCGGAAAAAAGGGCAGCAGACCTGAAAAAAAACACCGAATCCGATTTAAATATGGCTTACAATCACACCCTTACTGCTCTTAAACAAAAAATAACTGATCTTATCCTTTCTGAAGCCCTCAATGCCAAGCTGAACGATGCCTTCAACAATGCTGAATTTGTAAAAAAGATTATTCTGGAAACACTTACTGCCTGGAAGGAAAATGCTGCTTCCGGAACAATTATCATCAGCGAAAAGATGAAACCCCTTTTAGATGAGTTTTATATTAAATCCTTGAAAGATATCTTTGACGGTAAATTGAAGGTTGATTTTTCACCGGTTATGAAACAGGGCTTTATGATCACTCCTGAAGATGGAACTTATAAAATTAAATTTGAGGGAGATGATTTTGCTAACCTGTTTAAGAGTTATTTACGCCCTCGCACTAAGGAAATCCTCTTTGGTAAACAATAGCTTATGAAACAAGAATATTACTATTTTGTTTCCGGCTTGCCCAATATTACTATTGAAGATACAAAACTACCTTGGACTCCGGAAGAATTTTTAGCTGAAGCAAAAACTCAAGTGAGCAAAAAAGATTACCGTCTGCTGCAAATTTTACATCTACCAATGGATTTGGATAATCTTTTGCGGGTTTTGTATAATAGCAATAAAGAGCGTAATAAGGAAGGTCTGTTTGAGGATTCCTTTTGGGAAGAATATCTTACTTTTTTACGAGGTGTTTTAGATAATCCCGAGCTGGCAACTAAAGCGGATTTTGCAGAGCTTCCCGTTTTTATTAAAGAAACGGTGTTAAAGGTGCTGAAACAGGAAGAAAGGCAATCTTTGGCACAAACCGAATTGGAACTCTTAAAAAAATTTTATGCCTGGACTGCAACCAGCTCAAATGAATTTATCAGGGACTGGTTTGCTTTTGATACCCATCTTAAGAATATTTTAACCGCGATAAACGGTCGTAAATTTAATCTGCCTTATGCAGAATATCTTATAGGTGAAGGCGAAATCCTGGAAAAACTTAGTAAAAGCCATACTGCGGATTTTGGTTTAGGTAAAGAAGATGAGCTTTACAATGCCCTTGTCCGCATTTACGAACAAAACAATATTCTCTATCGGGAAAGGGGCTACGATATTTTACGCTGGCGGTGGATTGAGGACTATAACTTCTTCAATTATTTTAATATAGACCGCATTTTAGGTTACTATTGTCAGCTGCGTATTTTGGCTCGGTGGATAAAGTCCTCCCCGGAATTGGGAAAAGAGGTCTTTAATACCATTTTAAGCGATTTGAATAATAGTTTCAGCTTTCCCGAGGACTTCAATATAAAAAGCACCCAAAGAAAATAGAAGGTAACAATTATGACAACAGGTATAGTTAAAGGTATAATTTCCAACCTTGTTCAGGTTGAGGTTTCCGGTCCTGTTTCCCAAAATGAAATCTGCTACATCAATTTAGGGGGAGAGAAATTGATGGCAGAGGTTATCAAAGTTGTAGGAAACATAGCCAATACCCAGGTTTTTGAAAGCACGCGGGGTTTGAAACCCGGCGATACGGTAGAATTTACTAATCGGATGCTGGAAGTGAAACTTGGTCCTGGAATGCTTTCCAAAAACCTTGATGGACTTCAAGGTGATTTAAATAAAAGGAAAGGTGTTTTTCTTACCCGGGGTGAATATACCGATCCCCTGGATGAGGATTCCCTTTGGAAATTTACCCCCATTGCTAAAGTTGGCGATATAGTTAGCGCGGGCGATTGGCTTGGTTCAGTTCCCGAAAGTTGGGTTAATCATAAAATTATGGTTCCTTTCGTGATGGAAGATGAATATACAGTTAAAAGCATTGTGCCTGTAGGTGATTATAAAATAACTGAGACCATTGCCGTTTTAACTGATAAAGAAGGCAAAGATATTGAAGTTAATATGATCCAAAAGTGGCCTGTGAAAATCCCTATTATTGCTTATGTAGAAAAACCGCGTCCCTTCAAACTTCTGGAAACAGGTGTGCGCACAATGGATACTCTGAATCCTATGGTTGAAGGCGGAACGGGCTTTATCCCCGGTCCTTTTGGAGCAGGAAAAACCGTTCTGCAACATTCCATTTCCAAAAATGCGGAAGCGGATATGATTATTATGGCTGCTTGTGGCGAAAGGGCAAATGAAGTTGTGGAACTCTTTGTGGAATTTCCGGAACTGGATGATCCCAGAACAGGCAGAAAACTTATGGAACGAACTATCATTGTTTGTAACACCTCCAATATGCCTGTAGCCGCAAGAGAAGCATCTGTTTATACTGCAATGACGATTGCCGAATATTATAGAAATATGGGATTAAAAGTATTACTTTTGGCTGATTCCACTTCGCGTTGGGCTCAAGCGCTTCGGGAAATGAGTAATAGAATGGAAGAACTTCCCGGTCCTGATGCTTTCCCGATGGACCTTCCTGCTATTATTTCCAGCTTTTATGCCCGTGCCGGATTTGTTTATTTGAAAAGCGGTGCCACCGGTTCTATAACCTTTATTGGAACTGTTTCTCCTGCAGGGGGAAACTTGAAAGAGCCGGTTACGGAATCTACCAAAAAATCAGCTCGCTGTTTTTATGCCCTTTCTCAAGCCCGAGCAGACAGTAAAAGATATCCTGCAGTTGATCCTATTGATTCTTACAGTAAATATCTGGAATATCCTGAAGTGATTGAATACCTGAATGCCAATGTAAATCCGCACTGGGTGAAAGATGTAAACCATACAAAAGATATTCTGTTACGGGGAAAAGAAGCACAGGAACAAATCAATATTTTAGGTGATGATGGAGTTCCTCTTTCCTATCACGATAAATACTGGAAAAGCGAACTGGTAGATAGGATTATTTTACAACAGGATGGCTTTGATAAAGTTGACCAATCCACCCCGATGAAAAGACAGCAATATATGCTGGAATTGATTTTGGGTATCTGTAATGCGGATTTTGTTTTTGAAAGTTACGAAGAGGTTATGCCTTATTACACGCAGCTGATCAATATCTGTAAGCAGATGAATTATATGGAATTTCAAACCCCCGAATTTAATAAATACGAAGCGGATCTTAATAAAATAGTTGAGGAAAGGAGAGCTAAATAATGGAAACCCAAGCTTTTCAAAAGATATATACTAAACTCAATCAAATAACTAAAGCTACTTGCACCGTTCAGGCAACCGAAGTAGGAAATGAAGAATTGGCTACAGTTGCAGGACGATTGGCTCAGGTAGTTAAAATAATCGGTGATAATGTTACTTTACAGATTTTTGCCGGAACTGAAGGAATTGGAACTGATGCCGAGGTTGTCTTTTTTGGAAAAGCGCCTACTTTGAAAGTTAGCGATGAATTAGGCGGAAGATTTTTTAATGCTTATGGTGAGCCCATTGACGGGGGTCCTGAAATTGAAGGTGAAGAAGTAGAAATTGGCGGTCCTTCCGTAAATCCCGTTCGCCGTAAACAACCCTCAGAATTGATTGCCACAGGAATTGCCGGTATTGATTTGAATAATACTTTGGTTACCGGACAGAAAATACCTTTCTTCGCCGATCCTGATCAACCCTACAATGAAGTGATGGCTATGGTTGCCTTACGAGCTCAAAGTGATAAAATAATTTTAGGGGGAATGGGTCTTTCCAACGATGATTATCTGCTTTATAAAAACACCTTTGAAAATGCCGGTGTGATTGATAGGATAGTTTCTTTCGTGAATACTACGGAAAACCCGACTGTGGAACGTTTGCTGGTTCCTAATATGGCACTTACAGCGGCAGAATATTTTGCTTTGGAAAAACACGAAAAGGTCTTGGTGCTATTAACTGATATGACCCTATACTGTGATGCCTTAAGTATTGTTTCCAACCGTATGGACCAAATTCCTTCCAAGGATAGTATGCCCGGTTCACTTTATAGCGATTTGGCAAAGCTTTATGAAAAGGCAGTGCAATTTCCCGATGGGGGCTCTATAACAATTATTGCGGTTACAACTCTTTCGGGAGGAGATATTACTCATGCCATTCCAGATAATACCGGTTACATAACTGAAGGGCAGCTTTTCCTGAAAAGAGATACAGATATTGGCAAAGTTATTGTTGATCCCTTCCGTTCGCTTTCGCGTTTGAAACAACTGGTTATAGGTAAAAAGACCAGAGCAGACCATCCGCAAGTGATGAATACCGCAGTTCGGCTTTATGCTGATGCTGCTAATGCTAAAACCAAGCTGGAAAACGGATTTGACTTATCCGATTACGATCTTCGCGTGCTTGATTTTGCCAAAGAATATTCCGATAAAATCCTGGCTGTTGATGTTAATATCAGCACCGATGAAATGCTGGATAGAACCTGGGAACTTTTCCAGAAGTATTTCAACCGTGCTGAAATAGGTATCAAGGATGAATTTATGAATCTGTATTGGAAGAAAGGATGAACCTGAAATTTCAGTATAATAAAATCTCTCAGTTGCAGCTGATTAAACAACTGGCGGTAAGGCAAAGAGCATTGCCCACCTTGAAAAACAAAGAAAGCGCTTTACGCCTGGAAGTTAAAAAAGCCCGCGACCAAGCTTATGCTTTAGACCAAAGAGTTAAAGAACGCACTGCGGAACTGGATGCTTTTATGAAACTTTTTGTGGAATTTGATCCCAACATCTTGAAAATTAAGAATGTGGAAATCAAAACCCGCAAAATAGCCGGCGTAAAAACCCCGCTTTTGGAAAACATTGAATTTGAAATTGCCGATTATAACCTTTTCAAAGCTCCTTCCTGGTATCCTGAAGGAATTGCTTTGCTGAAGGAAATCTGCCAACTGCAAATTGAAAGGGATTTTTTCATCCGCAAGATGCAAATTCTGGAACAGGTTCGTAAAAAGACCACTCAAAAAGTGAACCTTTATGAAAAAGTGCAGATTCCTGCATTTGAAGATGCCATATTAAAAATAAAACGCTATCTGGAAGATGAAGAAAATTTATCCAAGGCATCGCAGAAAATACTGAAATCCCGTTTTGAACAGGAGAGCCAGCTATGATAGAAAAGATGCGTAAATATACCTTTGTTCTCTATCATCAGGATTATGAGAAATTCCTGGCTGAGCTGCAGAAATTAGGGTTAGTGCATATTATTCGCAGTTGTGATGAAAAAACCGTGTCCCAAACTAAAAACCTGGAATTGATGCAGGAATATGGGGAATGCGTAAAATTCTTAACTAAGCTGAAATCCACTGCTCCCAAACAGGCAATTTCTTTACCTACCAAAGCGTTGCTGAATAAAATAAATGATGCCAGAGAAGAAAAAGAGAAGCTTCAGCATTCCATAGATACCATCAAAAAACAAATTCGGGATTTAAGTCCCTGGGGTCATTTTGATTACGACCTGGTGCGCAAACTGAAAGAATCCGGCTTAACCATTCGTTTTCATACCTGTTTAAAAAATCACTTTAAACCGGAATGGCAGGAAAACTATCCCTTAAAAATTATTAACGAAGTTAGCGGTATTTTATATTTCGTGGTTATTACCGATGATGGTGATCCTGCTTTGGAAGCAGATACTTTTTCTTTCCATCAGCATACATTACAGGAATTTGAAGATAAGCTTAAGGAACTGGAAAACAAACAGAAAGACATTGATGATTATCTGTATTCCATAGCTCCCGCCGCTATTGAAATGTTCAATGAAGAACTGAAACGCCTAAGCCGCGAATACGAATTTGAGGATGCTCTCCAGCAGGGTAAATACGAAGCGGAGCAAACAATCCGTCTGTTAAGCGGTTGGATTCCTGTAAGTTCAGAACAGGGCTTAAAGGATTTTCTGGAGAACAACAATATTATTTATATTACCGAAGATGCCAAACCGGAAGAAAATCCCCCCATCAAACTACGAAATAACTGGTTTGCCCGTCTGTTTGAGCCCATCAGCAAAATGTATATGCTGCCCTATTACAACGAGTTTGATTTAACTCCTTTCTTTGCTCCTTTCTTTGCTTTATTTTTCGGTTTTTGCAATGCTGATATGGGTTATGGCATAGTTATTGTCATTTTAGCTCTCATCTTGAAATTAAAGATGAAAAACCAGGGTATGAAGGACATTATGACCCTGTTAATGATTTTTGGAACTGCTTCCATAATAATGGGTTGGGTGATGGGCAGTGCTTTGGCTTACGATTTGAAAACGATTCCGGCTATTAAGGATAAGATTTTTATTAAGGATAACAATCAAATCTTTAATTACGCTTTGCTTTTAGGAGCTATCCAAATTCTTTTCGGAATTGCTATCTCAGCCGTAAAAACAATTCGGAATAAGGGATTTAAATTCGGGCTTACTACTATTGGCACCTGGCTTTTATTATTGGGATTAACGGTGCTCGGTTCATCACTTTTAGGAGTAAATATCAGCAAAGTTCAGCCCTATCTTAAATATCCTATTTATATCGGTTTAGCAATGATTTTGCTGTTCAATAGCCCCGGTAAAAACATCATTCTTAATATTCTCAATGGTTTTTGGCTGCTCTATCAAATCGTTACCGGTTACTTTGGCGATATTTTATCTTACATCCGTCTTTTTGCTCTAAGCATTTCCAGCGCTATCTTGGGCTTTGTGATGAATTCCATTGGCAGCCAGATTGCGAGTGGAATTCCAGTTGTCGGACCGGTAATTTTTGTGCTGTTTATGCTTTTTGGGCATACTTTAAATATTGCCTTGGGCGGTCTTAGCGGTTTTGTTCATCCTTTACGGCTCACTTTCGTAGAGTTTTACAAAAATTCCGCTTTCGCAGGTCCCGGGCTGGAATATAAACCCTTTGGCAAGAAGGAATAACAAGGGAGGTTAAAATGCCTGATTCCTTACACACAGTAGTTCAACCAATCGTTGCCACTATGGCGAGCCAAAATTTAGCATATTTTTTGGCTTGGATCGGACTTTTCCTGATGGTTGCTCTTTCCGGAGTGGGAAGTGCCTGGGGAACTGTTATCGGTGGTCGTGCAACAGTTGGTGCAATGAAAAAAAGGGATGATGTTTTTCCCAGCTGTATGATCCTTTCCGCTTTACCTGGAACGCAGGGTCTATACGGTTTCGGTTCTTTTTTCATCCTGAAAGCTTATGTTACTCCCCAAATTAATATGCTTCAGGCCTGTGCCATTTTAGGAGCAGGTTTAATTTCGGGAATTGTGAATATTATTTCTGCTTATCATCAAGCCAGAATTGTATCCACAGGTATTGAAAGTATTGGTTCGGGACACGATGTTTTTGCCAAAACCCTTATTTTGGGTGTGTTTCCGGAACTTTATGCTATTATTGGTTTTGCTGCCTGTTTCCTGATTGGTGGAGTAATTCCAACTTTAGCTTAAAAACAAACTTGCAAAACGAAAAGGTGAGGTTTTTATAACCTCACCTTTTTCTATTAGTGATAATTGCTATCGGTTAGAGAAGTTCAATTACTACGAATTTCTGTTTACGGAAGCTTGTTGCATCAAGAATTGTAAGGACATTCTGATCGCCTTCTTTTTCTACTTTATAGGAAGTGGCAGGGTGATTAGTAAGGATAGAATAGCCCTTTTTCGTAGCTGGAAAAGTAATTTGCTGATTTTCCAGCAGGTTAATGGTAGTGAATTGTTCCACCGGGATATTTTGTTTCACGGTGGAGACCTTGCCGATGCCTAAAAGTCCACCTTTTCTATCCATAATTCCTTTGGACATTAGTTCTTTGCGAGTTCCGGACACATAATAAATGGTATTTGCTTCAATGCTTTGTTGCGTAATCTGTTGTTCTTTTTCCGTAATCGTCATTTCGCGTTTCTGAATTTCTTCGGCGCTGCTTCTTCTTTCCGTTTCCAGGGTTTCGTTCAAAATGCCTAAGCGCTGTTGTAATTCATCCATAATTTGTTCTTTTTCGCTAATGCTGTTTTTAAGTTTATTCACAATTTCCTGAACACCTTTCAACTGGCTTTTGGAGGTGGCAAGTTGTTTTTCCAGAGTAGTAATTTTCTTTTTATCGGCTTCAATTTGGTCGCGCATATTAGCTATGGAGTTAATAATTTTGTTTCTCCGCTCTTCGGGTGAAGTTCCGGGAATTTCTTTCTGGGTAAAAAGCTGTCCGGAGAGGTCTTGTTCCAGCGATTCCAAGCTTGATTGAATTTCGTTAATTGTGGAAGTAGAGGTTTCATACAGTTTTTTCAATTCTTCGTTGTTTTTCATAATATCTTTGGATTTGTCATTAGCATTAACCCAAAGGACGGCAAAAACGATAGTTAGAATTGCCAGGATTGCCACGATAATCGCTGTTGAAGCTTTCATGCTTGACTCCTTTGTCTTGTAATTTAGTTTGGCATTCAAAAATATAACCTGCTATTCTGTCAAGACAAAAGGGAAAAAGCAAAAATGAAATATTCTTTTTTAAAGCAATGGACACTGGAAATGATTAACTATCAATCGGTAATAGAAAGCGTTTGGCTTTTCCCTGAGCTTTTAGTATTGCAAAATAAAGATAAAAAAGCCCTTTGTATCGTGCTCGGTAAACGCGATACTTTTGTGTTTCTGCAAAATAATTTCAGTCCGCTTCAGGAAGGGAAAAAAATCTGGCAGCAGCTTGCCAATTGTCATCTTACAGGCATTTCTATCGCCGAAAATGATCGCCTTGCCTATTTGGAACTTCAGCAAAGGGATATCTATCAGCAAAATAAAAAATATTTGCTTATCGCCGAATTGATGCCTCATCAACCCAATGCCATTTTAGTTGATGCAGATTTTAAAATTTTGGACGCCATTCATAAATACAGCTATGCAGATAATCCCCAAAGACAAATTTTACCAGGGCTTATCTACGCTCCTCCGAAAACATCTTTTCAGCCAATTATTGAAGAGGTCTCTCCCCCTTATCCTGATGGAAGTTCCTCCTGCAACGATTATTTTATTTATCTGTATTATAATAAGTTTAAGCAGGAAGAAGAGGCAGAAAACCGCCAAAAAACGAACGCTGCCCTAAAGAAAGAACTGCAAAAATTACAAAAAAAGAAAGAGACCTTACAGCAAGACCTGAAAAATGCAGAAAATGCTGATTTTTGGCTTGCCTGCGCCGAATGTTTGAAAACCAATCTGCATAATATCAAAACCGGTATGCAGAGCTTTACTGCAATCAATTATCTTGACCCTGCATTAAAGACAATAGAAATCCCTTTACAAACGGACAAAAGCCCTCAGGAAAATCTGCATTTATATCTGAAAAAGTATCATAAAGCCAAGAACGGCTTGCAGATAATTACCAAAAATCTGGCACAGACGGAAACAGATATTGAAAATATAATAGAACTTATCGCCAAAGTGGAAAAAGGGGAATTGCCTGATATCGGAAAACTGCCCTCCCAACCAACCGGACGCAAAATCGTGCACAACGCTATTCTTGCCGATAAACTTCTCAAATTGAAGGTTAATGATGAGTTTCAAATTATCATCGGCCGCCGTGCCAAAGAAAATGATTATTTAACTACACAGCTGGCAAGACCTTATGACTATTGGTTTCACAGCCGAATTTATCACGGTTCGCACATCGTTTTAAAATGCCTGAAAAAAACAGAGCCAAGTCCTTATCTAATTGAACTTTGCTGCAATTTGGCTGCCTGGTTTTCCAAAGCCAAATTTTCTGCCAATGTTCCCGTGGACTACACTCAAATACGCTATGTGCGAAAACCGCGTAAAAGTCCCCCTGGATTAGTTACTTACACGAATTTTAAAAGCGTTTATGCCACGCCGATGAGCTTAAAAGAAGTGCGGGAAAAACTTTCTTGAAAACAAAACTGCAGGCAATCCTCATCAAACAAAGCCAGTATAGCGAAAGCAGTTTAATTCTGCAATTTTTTTCCCTGCAGCAGGGAACTATAAGTGTTATCGCTAAAGGCATTCTTCAAAAAAGGGAACAACTGCAATTACTCCCTCTTTGTGAGTATGAATTGCTTGCCTACGAACCTAAAGAACAAGGTTTATGGCTTTTCAGCGAAGCAAATATTATCCGCAATTTTTCTGTTTATCCCGGTTCTGCCACCTGGGCAACTGCCGAAACTGGCTTGGAACTAATTAGCCATCTTATTATTTCCCAGGAAGATATAGCTACAATTTATAACCTCACTATTGCCTATCTGGAATACCTGAAAAAAGTGAAAAACAACGCTATTCTCATCTTTTGGCGTTTTTTAAACAGAATAATTATCCTCAGCGGTATCGGCAATCCCTTAAGTAATTGCTGTTTATGCAATAATGCTTTATCGCTGCCTGCTGCGTATCTGAAAAGTAAAGGGGGCTTCGTTTGCGAAAATTGTCTGCCGGAAATTTACCCCGGCGATGCCTTGTTAATTCTTTCACCCCCGGCAAGAAAAATTTTGCTCCTGCTGCCGGAAATTGGCAATCATCTGGAAGAGATAACTCTAAACAGGGCAATCGTTAACGAAATTAACACTGCTTTCACCCTCTATTGGCAGACGCATCATAAACAAACCCTGCACCTGAAGGGACTTTCCGTTTTAGCTCAATTCTACAATGCCTGATTTTTTCCGGTGGCAATACCTATTATCTGCGATAAGATTTTTACTTACAGCAAGATAAATCGGACAGGATATAAGGGAAGAAAAATAGGGATTATATATTAAGTAACAAGATGTTATCTACATTTCATATTGAAAAGACATAAAAGGAAAAAAGGGTATTTGCATAAAGAGAAAAAGAGATTAAATTGAGAATTAAGAATGGAGAATTGAGAATGAACGGTGAACAGTTAACAGTTAACGGTGAAGAGTGAACAATGAATGGTGAATAGTGAAGGTCAACGATGAAAAGAGAAGGTGACAAGATTATAAGGCAAAACTTGGATGCTTATATTATTTATAGAAACACATTCAAGTTTATAAATCCCTAAAATCCCTTTAATCCTGTTCATCCCAGACCTATTAAATCCCTAAAATCCCTTTAATCCTGTTCATCTCAGACCTATTCTTTTTTTTCTCTCCGCTCTCAGCTCTTAGCCCTCTGCCAAAAACCCTCGGAAAATTCTAAACCTTCTCAACCTTCTATTATAGTATTTATTCTATCTGAGAATAGGATCAAATCTCTTTATTTAGATATTGATAACCGGGAACTTTCGTTAATAAGCCATCTTCCACAGCCGTTTTAACCGAGAGGCAGGGTAACTGCTGTTCCAAAATTTGGGCTCTGGTGATAGTTTTCAGGTTCACCTGTTCCGGATATTTAGCTTGCATTGCCCACATCATTTTCACAAAAAGGGAATACCAGGAAGGCACCCGCACGCTATCATCCCTATCTCGCAACAAATTTAGGTAATTTCTAAAATCATTACGATACCCTTCCGAGGGGTTAATGTCTTTAATTTGTTTGGCAATGGCAGCGTATTCCAGGTTTTTTTCCTGGATTGGCATTTGGGGAGCGCGCCGCATTAAAGTCCTTTTCAAACGGGGATGATAATAATATATCGCACCATCCAGTTTGCCGGAAAATCCCTTTATACCATCTTTTACTGTTACTTTCATTATAACCTCCAGATATTTTTGTGCCAGATTATTCCCTTACCTGAAACTGTCAATCAATTCTTTATCATCCCTTAATCACTCCTTAATTGTTAACGCTTGATTAAGGTTAGTTGAATGCCTAATAAACTCTGTGAAGCAAGGGTAAAGATAATTACACATTGTAGATAATAACTATGGTTTAATGCGAAGAGTAACCGGGTAATCGGAGGATTCCATTCCACCGCTTTCCTTTGGAACTTGAAATATCTCTCATAGATTACGCAGATTGAATTTTAGAAACAAGGATTTAAGGATTTTAGGATTCAGAGGATTTCTAATTTAAGTTCCATTTATGGTTGGATAAAAACATAAACTTCTGTAGCTTAACCTTACTGAATTATGAAGTTTAGAAACCAGATAACGAATTTCCTGCTGCCTTTATATAACATAATTTATAGTAAATGGCAATAAAAAATGGTACGAGTTGGCAAGCGAAAAGTGATACACTTGAAAAAAGAGGAACACAAACTCTTCGCCTTCTGCTTTTTGCTTATAAGCCCATTAGGGCGACACTAAAATAGCGATGGTGGCGTAAGCCCCTCGGAAAATGCGGAAAAAAATATCTCTCCGCCCTCTGCCCTCTGCATAAAGCCCCTTAGGGCGACACTAAAATAGCGATGGCGGCGTAAGCCCCTCGGGAAATGAGAAAAAAATATCTCTTCGCACTCCGCCCTCTGCCCAAAAGCCCCTTAGGGCGACACATTGATAGCGATGGTGGCGTAAGCCCCTCGGGAAATGAGAAAAAAATATCTCTCCGCCCTCTGCCCTCTGCCTAAAAGCCCCTTAGGGCGACACAAAAATAGCGATGGGTGCGTAAGCCCCTCGGTAAATGTAAGATACAGTATCTTTTTATCCTTTTCCCCCATTCCTGAAAGCCCCTTAGGGCGACAC
>DAONFA010000024.1 GCA_035403355.1 Candidatus Cloacimonas sp.
GAGCTTCAGCTTTGACAGTATCGGACAAAAGATAAATATTCTGTTACCTCGGCATTTCGTTACAACCACAGAAGGATCGGTTTAGAGTCAAAACGCTCACAGCTTTGACAGTATCGGACAAAAGATAAATATTCTGTTACTTCTGCATATAGTTGCAACCACAGAAGAATCGGTTTAGAGTCAAAACAAACAAGTACCTGTTTTTTTGCGTTTTGCTGCGAGTGAGATTCCCGTATCATTCCCATATCGGGATACCGGAATGATACGGGAATCATATCGGAGTGTTATTGCTAAAATTCCGGGATTTGCTTGAGAACGAAAAATAGTCAATTTGCTAATGGCTTGCCTTTTGTTTGACCTCCCAATTTTTCAGATTTCAGACCAGCTAAAAAAAGGTTGCAAGTGCGAAAAGATAGTAAGGTGTGGCTTCCTTAAAGGCAGGTGAAAATTGTAAGTGAAAACCTCCTAAAGTCATATCCTATTCTTTTATCTGCCAAATCGGGATGAAATTAGCAGAAACAATCTGTCTGATAGCAGATATTTCTTGTCAGTTCAGGGCAGTTAGAAATAATGGTATTATGATAAAAGTTGGTTATATAAGGATTACCAGGTGTCTAAGCACAAGATACAAAACAGGATAGAATATATTGCTTTCAGGATAGCTCTTGCTTTGCTGAAACTTTTACCTGCTGAAGTGGCAAAAGTTGTTCTGAAAGGTCTATTCTTTTTGGGCGGTTATGGACTTGGAATTCGTAAGAATGTTGCCGTAAAACAGCTAAACAAGGTCTATCCGGAAAAAAGCCGGCAGGAAAAGGCAAAAATTATTAGGAAGTTATATCGTAATATGGCATTATCCGTTTATGAAAGTTATTTGCAGGATGATGATAAGCTTTACAGAAATATTCGTATTGAAGGCAGAGAGCATATAGAGGATGCATTATCTTTGCAAAGAGGGGTAATTCTCGCCACTGCCCATTATGGTAACTGGGAAGCAGCAAGAGTTTTACCTAAAGCGGGAATTCCTTTCAGCGGAATAGCAAAACCTCAGCGCAATAATCTGTTTGATAATTATACCAATGCTATTCGCGAGCGTTGCGGAATGCGGATTATTAATATGAAAAGAGGATTGCGGGATGTGGTTCACGAATTAAGAGAAAATAGATTAGTAGCTATTCTTATTGACCAAAATGCCGGTAATTCAGGATTGGTGATTGATTTTTTAGGTTTTCCGGCTTCGCACTGGAAAGGGGTTGCCAAGCTTTCTTTGCGTTATAAGGTTCCTATTGTTCCCAGTTTTGCTCGCAGAGCGGAAGATGATAAAATTCAGTTTGAATTTTTTCCCCCTATTTTACACGAAGAATTGGAAGATAGGGAAGAGAACTATAAAATAGTTTTGACAGAAATGGATAAAATTCTGGAAGAACAAATCCATAAGCATCCGGAACAGTGGTTTTGGGTTCACTTAAGGTGGAAACATTCCTATGATATGCTTGCCTGAAAAATATGTTATTGCAGGCACTATCACTCCGGATGGAAAATGGAAACCAGTCAGATAATGGAGCTGTAAAATGTTTATAGACCATCGTTATGAGGTTTTGGAAAGGTTAGGTGCGGGGGTTTGGGCTAATGTTTACAAGGTGCATGATATCCGCACCGATAAAATATACACGCTGAAACTGTTTCAATATATCTCTTCGGAGGAGTTATATTCCCGTTTCAGCGCTGAAGAAATGCATCGTATAACTAAGCTGGAACATCCAAATTTGAGTAGAGTTGTAGATTTTGGTCATATAGGAGACCACATCTATTTTACCAGCGAATACTTTGACGGCAAACCTCTTTCACACTTTAAATTCAGTAAAAACCGAATAAATCTGATTTACGATATTGCTATCCAGATTTCCTATGCCTTAAATGCTTTGCATACTCAGAATATTATTCATAAAGACCTGAAATTGGAGAATGTTCTTTTCAAAATGGAAGGAAATTCCATCGTCGTTAAGCTAATTGATTATGGTTTTTCCAAAGTTGATACCCCCAAGGATTCGCAAGCGGTCTCCGGTTCGTTACCCTATCTGGCTCCGGAAGTATATTTGGGAAGACCACCCAGTAAAGCCAGTGATTATTATTCTTTGGGGGTTATTTTATACAAACTGACAACCGGCAGTTTCCCTTTCAGCATAGACCAGATAACTTCTCTTATTACAGGTGGTAACCAATATTTTATTCCTAATTTCCCCAGTGAGTTGAATAAGGATATTCCACTTCCGCTGGAGAAATTCATTTTGCGCCTGCTTGACCAAAATCCTGATAATCGTTTTACCGGCAGTGAGGAAATTGTTAATTATATCAATCGCATTCAACCGGTTCAATATTCTTTTTCGGTTTCCTGGTCTATGATCAACACTTTGCATTTTAATAGTTATCTGGTGCGGGATAAATATTCACATCAGCTTTTAGATTATATTCCTGCTATAGAAAACGGTAACGGGAAAATAATTTCCATTTTAGGTGGAGACGGATTGGGTAAGGACAGCATTATGTCCCTCTTTCGTTATCATCTGCTAAGTGGAAAATACTTTATTTTTGATTACTCCTGTTCTAAGACAGACCATGAAGCTTTTTTTGCGCTTATTAAAGAATTCGTGCGTTCTCTAAGTAAAGATGAATTTCAGGAATATGCAGGACTGCAGATGATTTCAGAAAAATTTCGCCGCTATCTTTTTGAATCGGAAGAGGAGGCGAAAACAATCAGCCAGACAAGCAGTGAATTGAAACTGGATTTTGAATCCGTAAAGACACTGCTGATTGATCTTTCCAGCAATAAGCCAATAATTTTCCTTATCCGCAATTTTCAGTATGTGCACCATAATACAATTGATTTTATCAATTATATGTCTTCATACATCGTTAAACACCGCATAATGATTGTTATCAGCTGCAACGATTATAATAAAATAAATCAGATTGAGCACACTGTTTTGCTGAATATTCCGAATTTGAACCTGGAAGAAAGCAGAAATTATATCCATCGTTTATTAATGCAATTTACTTCACGGGAAGATGCTAATACGGTGCCCGATACTTTGATTGAGGAAATATACAAACGCTCTGCAGGAAATCCTGAGTTCATAGTGGAAATATTGGTGGATTTAATTCAGCGGAAAAAACTCTATTACGATAAGCAATTGCATTATCCACAAGACCTTAGTGACTATCAGTTACCCACTCGCCTGTTACATTCAATATATTCGCGCTTAAGTCATTTAAAAGATGATAACTATCTGCGTCTGCAAAAATTAAGTGTAGTTCAAACACCTTTAACGAGGGAATTGATGCTCTATATTCTAAAAATAAAAGATGCTGAATTGTATTCCCTGTTGAATGACGGTAATTATAACGAAATTTTAAGAAAACAAGGTAAACTTTTTTACTTCACTTTCAGGGAAGCCAAAGAGCGTCTTTATAACGAATGTAACGAGCGAATGCATATTTTAGTATCCAGAAGAGTTTTGAAGTTTTATGCTTCGGAAAGTATTCTGGATTTTGATACCTGTCACGGTTTAATTGTCAATTCCTTTTTGGCAAATGATTATGCCTGTGCTCGCCAGTATTATTTGAAATATTATGCGATGCTGAATGAGGAGAATGAACAGGAAAAGGCATTTGAAACTATCCTCAATGTTCTGAATTTGGATTTTAATCATGTGGTGCAAGTATCCCTAAAGGATTTAATTGAAGATATTGGTAAATTTCAGGAAAAGATGGAAATTACCGGTTTCTTTGAGCGTGCCGGATTTATTGTGCAAAGGATAGCTGCTCAAGCCGATTTCTTTGAAAAATACTACATTTTAGGGACAGTTAATTTTCTGGCTGAAAACCTGAATAAAGCCCTGAAGAATTTCCAGAAAGCGGAAAAAAACGCTGTTACGGGAAGGCAGCATCTTCTTGCCTGGTTGGCTTATGCTCAGGTTTACACCAAGCTGAATCCTGAAAAGATGAAATTCTATGTAGATAAAGCGTTGCAGCAAAAATTGCCGTTAGAGCTCCAAATTGCGTTTATAGATAGATTAGCGGTTTACTATTCTCTGCAGAAAGATTTGGATATGGCAATTAAGACCATAGAGGATTTTCTGGAAAAATTACCTCCAGAACACGATACTAATGTAATGATTCGTTTGGCAGCTATGCATAACGATTTAGGTGTTTTTTACAGTGAACAGAAAAAGATTGAAGAAGCGGATGAACATCTTTTTAATGCTTTGAACATCTGGAAAAGATATAATATCAAACGCTATCTGGGTTTAATTTACAACAATCTTTCCGATTTGTATCTGAAACAGGGTTTAACTGTTATCTCAGAACATTATTCCGAGCTTGCCTATCAATATTCTGATACCCTCAATTTAACAATGTCTAAAGCATTGGCATTATTAAATCAGGGAGAAGCAAAAATAAAAATGGGTGATTTTCTAACGGCGGAACAGAAACTTCTGGAATGCCAGGAATTGGTTCTATCCAAAGGTAGCGATGCCTATCTGCAAGCGGTGAAACGCAATCTTGCCTTAGCTAAAAGCAAGATTGAGGGTTTTGGCCATTACTACAGTTTTATTTTGGAGAATGAACCTGAATTGATGGCTGGACATATTAAAGAAATGAATCCCCTGGTAAAGACCTATTTTTACTATCTGCACGAAACAGGAAATGCTAAAAAGCTGCAAAAACTACTCACCCGGAATGTGCATCTCAATTATAAACATATTCACGAAGAGGAATTTTATCATAACGCTTTGGCTTTAACTGCTATGACAGAAAAGAATTTTGAGCGTGCCTTGAACGAACTGAAGATTGCTTTAAGACACGCCGGAGAAATCAACAATAATTATGCCATAGCCGTTTTCTATGTTTTGCAAATTCGCTGTTACTACGGTTTGAAAGATATTGAACGCGCTCGGGAGCTGATGGAAATTGCTTTGCCTATTATTAAAGATAATCATTATTTCTATTGGCAATGCGAGCTGGAGATTCTTTCGCTGAAGTTTGACTTCCTGGATGCCGATATCCCTTTACGCTCTATTTTAAGGCAGGTGAATGATTATCTGGATTCCTGGCAGAAATATGCCTATTACCAGCTGAATGTGGAACTGTATCAAATAAAATTACAAATACTTATAGAATTGAAACAGGATGATTTGGCGGAAATTGAATTTAGTAAATACAAGGAATATCTGGAACAAATTACAGCCAATATCAGTTCCGATGATAGACAGAACTACCTGAACATTAATCTTTATTACCTTAAAAACCTGAAGAACTTCAACCTCCTGCCGCTTGTTTCACGCAGCCGGGATTTAGTGAAAAAATGGAATGAACTGCTATATAATATAACGAATATTCACAGCATTGAAAGAATTAAATACCTGATAGAGAAAGGGCTCTTGCAAGTTCTTTCTCCCTGGCAATTCTGGCTGATGCAATATTCGGAGAAAATATCATCCTATACCTGTTTTCTCAGTTATAATACCGGAAAGGATGATTTAATCAATACAGAATTGATGCCCTCAATTGAAAGAGCATATAAAACAGACGGCTTAATTTTACTGGAACAAAATAATCGTCATTTAATGCTTGTTCCATTTCAAATCGGCTCTAAAAGAATAGGGTTCCTTTTGCTTTCCGATAAAGGTGAAATGCCATTTACGAAACAGGAAATATACCTGATGAGAACTACTAAACAACACCTTTCAGCTCTGCTGGTAAGAATTGAGGATTTCAGCCAAATTACCTTACGCATAGAAAAAATGAATCAATTGATGTTCATAAGCCACGAATTAATGAGAATTGTGAATCTGCACGAACTGGAAGGAGCTATTGTTTCTGCCTGCATAGATTTTACTAATGCCACCAGAGGTTTTCTAATTAAACGGGATAGCGATGGAGCAATTGTTTACAAAGTGCAGCTTAATTCCGATAAACAAATCCTGCCCAATGTTTCAGGTGTTAGCAAAACAGTTCTTAGTTTATCGCAAAACACCCAGGAAATTGTTTCTACTTTTAATGCGGTGGAAGATAATCGTTTTAAAAGTGCCATTAGCGTTCAGGATTATGTTTTGCACAGTATCTTTTGTGCTCCTGTTGTTGTGGATAATACCGTTTACGGCTATATCTATCTGGATAATATGAATGATAATACCCGGGAAATGTATCTGAATATTGAAATTATAAAGCTGCTCCTGGAACAGATTACTATTGCTCTTAAAAATGCAATGCTCTACGAAAATCTGCTGCAAAAAAATAATGAACTGAATACCTTTGAGATGTTGAAGGACGAATTTATGGCAATCGTTGCCCATGAACTAAATACTCCCTTAACTACTCTACAGGGTTATATCACTCGTCTGAAACGCAATCTCTTTGCAGATAAAGAGGAGAAAAAGGATATCATAGATAAAATTGAGAATTCGGTAAAAAAACTTATCTTAACTACTAATGATATAACTACACTTAATACATATAACTTAGCCAAATCCCTGCCCTTTTCTTCTCTTTCGGTTCAAGAAATTTTGGAAATCGTTTATCAGGAAGTGCAAATCCTTTCCCGCAAACGCAAGATGTTTATAAAATTGGAGATAGAGAAGGATTTACGCCCGATAAAAGCAAACTGGGAAGCGCTCCATTTGATGATTTACAATTTGGTGTTGAATGCTATTCGCTTTACTAACGACTTTGGCACTGTTATCATCGGAGCACGCAAATCTGCTTTCCAAAGTGAAAAAATAGACGGAAAAGAAACCCTTGTCCTCTATGTGCAGGATAACGGCATTGGTATTCCGGAATATCAACTTCAGAATGTTTTTCGCAAGTTTTACGAACTAAACGAAATATATGCTCATAAATCTGGAACTATTGAATATCGCAGTAGCGGTTTGGGTTTGGGACTTGCCACTTCCAAACGCATTGCTGAACTGCACGGTGGCAAAATATGGATTAAAAGCAAAGAAAATGAAGGAACTACTGTGTTTGTAACCATCCCCTTAAAACAAAATATTTAGGTGAGAGCACTAACTTATGAAAAGATTATTTCTTTTGCCCTCTATCCTGCTTCTTGCTTGTTTCTGTTTTGCAGAATATATTACTCCGCAAAATGATGTGCCTATGATGGCTGCAAGTAACAGCGAATTATATGCTTATCGCTATATTACTGAACTTTATAAAGAAGGTGATTCTCTAAACCTGAGCAAGGAAATTACCCAATTTAAAGCTTCCTATCCGGAATCGGCTTATTTACCTTATATCCGGTTTATTGAAGGTAACCTGGCAATGGAAGCAAAAGCGTATGAATCCGCAATTGCAATTTATAAATCGCTTCTGGATACCCATATCAATCAGAATATCCACTGCGAAATAATTCTGAATTATGCTTACTGCCTTTCCCGCTTAAAACAATTTGACCCTGCTCTGAAGCTGCTACAGCGTTTAGAAAATGAAACCGGCAACCCTATCTATCTTGAATCTGCGAACAGCTTAAGAGGAGATATATATTACAGCTCGGGCCAATATTATTCTGCTGAAAAAGCATACTTGCGGGCAGTAAAAAGCTTTCCCGATAATGAAGAACTGCACTATTCCCTGTTTTTAACTTATCTGGCTTTGGAAAAAGAACCGGAAGCATTAGCACTACTTAAAACGCAAACCCCTAAAGATACATACTTCTTAAATTACCTTAAGAATTGGCTGGAATATCTCTTAGTAAATGAGCGTTACGATGATTTTGACAATTTTGTGAAGGTCTATAATCTGGAGGCAACCGCTTTCGTTCCCGAAATTGTAGATATCAGAATCAGACGGGCTTTATGTTCTAACGATTATACATCTACTGCCTATTTCTTGCAAAATATAAAGGAATCCTCTTTGCAATTTCAATATTACCAGGCGCTATTGCTGATAAATGAAGGAAAAGAACAACAGGCAGATTCCCTTTTGACTGTTCTGGTAACTTCCGGTAAGGCGGAAATTGCAGTTCCTGCCTATTTGGAACGCTTAAAACTGCTTTTCCGCAGAAATCCTTCTTCTGCTATTGAACAGTTACAGACCTATCTGAAACAGGCAACTAATGACCTGATGAAAGCCGAATTATATTATACTTTGGGCTATTTTTACTTTCAGCAGGGAAACTATACTGATGCTATCAGGCAATTGGGGCAAGCCAGAAATTACGAGACCACGCGGGAATTGAACGGCAGAATTGATTTTTTAATTGGAGAAGCATTTTATGCTGCCGGAAATAGTGCTATGGCAAAAGACGCTTTTAACCGTTATCTAAATCGCTATCCTACCGGAATTCATAGAGATAAGGCATATTTTTATCTGGGCTATCTCAGCTTTCAGGAAAAAGATTATCTGCAGGCGAAAACCAATTTTACCGAACTTACTGTCTCCTATCCCGATTCTCAGTATTGCAATGAAGCAGTTTACTATTTGGCAGAGATGGATTTCTATTTGGCAAATTACAATCTGGCGCTGGAAAAATATCTCTCTTTATATGCTAAAAATCCAGGCAATGAGTTGATCTCTTTGCGTCTTGCACAGATTTATTACTATTTGGGTGATTATGACCAGAGCGAAGGTTTTCTGAAAGATATTGTTCCCAATTACGATGTTTGTCTTTTGAAAGGGAATATAATGCTGGCAAAGAAAAATTATGCTCCTGCTTTAGACCAGTTCTTTCTGGCGGAGGGTTATGCAACCGATAATGTGCGGAAAATTGAAGCCCAAAGCTATAGAGCTCTTTGCCTGTATCAAATGAAAAAGTTTAAAGAGGCGTCAGCATTATACTTGAAACTTTCCAGCTCTAAAGAAAGTCCCGATACCTATCTTTATCTGGCTGCCAAATCTGCTTTTGCTGCCAGAGATTATCACCTGGCTTTAGAGCTTTATGACGATTTTATAGATAAATATCCGGAGTCCACCTATTTTCTGGATGCTCTTGCTGAGATAGCCAATGCCTATTACAATATGGGAAATTATGCCAGAGCTGTGGACGACTGGATAAATCTTCTTTCTCGCTTCCGCAATACAACTCAGTTTAACGAAAAACAGCTGGCTACCATTCACGATGCCTTAGTAGGTTTGGAACTGGCTTTAAAACGCTTGGACAATAAAGATGAAATTCTGGCTGAACTGCTTGTTTTGCCTGATTCTTTCTTCAGTGAATATCTTAAATTTGAATTAAACTATATTCTGGTGAAGGTCTATGCGGATGAATTACAATGGGCGGAATTAATTACCAGCGCTGAAAAAATTAGAGCTGAATTTCCGCAGCAAAAAAAAGAAGATATTGACCTGTTGATGGCTACTGCACTGATAGAATTGAATCAATATGCCGAAGCCGATACCCTGCTTGCAGATTTATATGCTAACAGTAAAGATAACAAAGCACTGTTGAAATGGGCGGAATTGGAATTTATTACCGGTAATTATTCCTCGGCACAGGAAAAATACCTGCTTGCCTATAAGAATAAAGCTGATAGCGAGATATGGGTAAAACTGCTGGAGTGCTCCGAAGCCAATAACTATGAGAGCTTTGACGAATTCTGGTCTTTGGGAGCCACCTACCTTAAAAATCATCCCGAAGTAAATGTTATCCGGCTAAGGCAACTTTACAGCAGCCAGCGTTTTGAAGAAGCTAAACAATTGGCTGAATTTATTATCAATAATAATCTCTCAACTTTTGACCACGCTACTGCCTTCCTGGTGATGGGAATGGTTGATTACTGTAATCAATCCTATCCTGCGGCTATCGCTACCTTCAAAAAGGTGGTAGTGTTGTTTCCCGAATACAAAGATATTCGTAGTAAGGCAGTATTTTATATTGTGCTTTCCCTGCTGGAATCTGAAGCCAGAACGGAAGCGGAGGCATTCTTCACCAAATACGAAACAGAACTGGAGGAAGCAGAAAAGAAGGTATTGCTTGAACTTTTGGAGGAAAATCAATGAAACGCATCCTGTTAACTTTCTCGCTTGTTGTCACTTTATCGCTCTTAGTTGCACAAACACAGGAACTTCCCGATATCACTATCACCGGGGAGAGTTCCTTCAAACCCTATCTCTATAAACGCTCATTGCTATTTTCTCCTGAGCTCAATATGGGGGATAGCTTACCGGCTTTTGTTCCCCCCGGAGTTCCTTTGCAGGAAAAGCCCAAACCACTTCCAGCAATGAAACATCGCAGTTATCTGCAATTTGAAGGAAATATGGATTTCGGGCTCAATAGTTTTGTCAGCTATTATCCGGACAGCTCAATTCTAAATGCGCTTACCTACAAACTGGATATGCGTTCTCCCCTTTCCGAAATGCTTTCCGTGAGGAACAATCTTTTTATGGGAACTCAAATAAATGCGGATTTTCCTCTTTCTTTCCGTTTTCAAAATGTCTCTTCGCAAGCGGATAGCTTTGCCAATACTGTTTTGGATTTCACTTTTAGTCATCACCGCCCGGATTTAACCTTGGGAGAAGTGTCCGTTAATGATATATCCACTAAATTGGGGTATAGCTATCTCTATCAGAAAAACCTGAAAAATCCCTATAAGCGTAATTATATTGATGTATATCTGGCTGCACGCCTGGAGGAAGATTGGCTGAGCTGGAAAACAAAATTGCTGGTTCAATCCGGGGATGCAGGAATCCAGATTGCACCTGTATATAACGGCGAATTTATGGAAATATTGAATCCGGGACTTCATTTTCTGGCGGATGCCTATACTCTTGTTCCTTCGCTGGAATTTTTATATCGCAATCCGATAACAGGTTGGGGTGTTTTAAGTATTAGTAATTTCCCCATTCTGGAAGGTAATGAATACCTTTCTTTTCTGGAAGCGACACCTTGGATTTCCTTTAGCGATGCACATAAGCTAAAAAAGATACCGCTGAACCTGAAAGCCGATATGGAATATCTCTATCCTCAGAAATTGAATTTTTCCTTAGGTCGCTTAAATCTCCAAAATAACTTGCGCTACGAGATTGATAGCCCGATTTTAATAAGCACAGGTAATTATCGTATTCCAACTTTGCGCTACACTGATGTATTTTCTGATATAACTACGATAGAGGCATTTTTTAAACTGGATAAGCTAAATATTCATCAAGGTTTGGAATTAGAATTTGCCTATCTAACCGAAGAGAACTATGCTCGGGCTCCCTATCGTCCTGTTTTAAATATGGATTCCCGCTTTGCCTATAGTTATAATTTCTGGACTTTCAACCTGGACATTTTGCAACACTATTTTACTAAAGACCATAATGGAAACGATATGCCTGAAGCTATAATCCTGAATGTAGGTGCAGAATATCACAAGGATAACTCTGCTGTTTATGCCCAACTTGCTAATCTCTTTAATCGTAAAGAATGGGTCTTTTCTGAACAACCGGGTAAAGGACGCAACTTCTATATTGGCTTGAAACACCGGTTTTAGCGTGATGCGAAAGGACTGGACACCTGTCCTCCGTCCTTATTTTAATTGACAGATTTCCATAAGTGCAAGACAAGGGAAAGCAACCTTAATATAAAGGAAGATAATGCAGTTACGGTATGCTAAAATAATTAAGGGCATAATCAATGCCCTGTTTGGTGATTATAACGGGATGCAGATTTTTGTTGCTCCCATCACTTTACTGTATTGGATAGATAGTGGCAGTTTACTATCTTCAGCTACCAGTTTGCTTAGTTTTAGGATGCATTATTTACCCTTGCTTGCTTTCCTCATTATCTTCGTTTTTAGTTTCTTTATGCTGATAAAAATCAAGTTACTTTATAACTGCACCAATAATGAGTATTTGGATTTGGCTATTCAGTTCAATGTAAGTGTGATGGCATTGGTCTTAATTGGTTTAGTTATCTATGCTGTTTCCACTTTTCTAACCTATTTTTACGGGATAAGGGGGACGGTAAAATCCGGTCTTGTATTGCTGTTTAAGCTCTACACGGTGTTACTTATTCTTTATCATTACTTATGGAATGTGGTTTTAACCCCTTTTTATCAAAGGCAGTATGGTCATCCAAGAGCTATCAAGGCGTTTTTTTCCTGGGCGCGGAAAAATAAGCTAATGCTCCTGCGGTATATCTTGATAACAGTATTACTGGTGTATTTTTCAATTCGCTTATATCAGATAATCTTGCGTTTTGTATTAGTTCCTTGTATAACGAATATTGGCAATTCCACCGGTATATTTTTGTTTTTTAAGCTATATCCCTTTGTTTCTATTGGAGATATATTTATCAATGTATTGGTTTTAGCAGGTGCTTTTCTTGTTTCCAATTTATTCTTCTTTCCTATTATCCGGTTTATGCAATACCTGCTGAATTACTTTCTTCCTTTTGCCAAAGTGGTGAGGTCTGCTGATGCCCAAGGTGCGTAAAAAGAAACTGCACAGAGTGAAGAGACGCAGAAAAGACGGTAATCTGGGCATTTTTATTCTGGCAGGAGTAATATGCTCGTTCTTTATATGGTTTATCACCTCAGAACCGGTTCCTAAAAGTTCAGCGCAAAACGCTAATATCGTTACTGAACAAAAGAAAGATAAACCGCAAAAACAGAAGAAGAAAGCGAAAAAAGCAGGGAAAGCGATAACTAAAGGCGGAGCAAAAAGTTCGGTTCAGGATTCTAAATCGGCAGCTGAGGTCTCGGAAACTATAGAACATACGCCGGAAACGGCTATTACTGCTACAATTAATAAACTGGGGATTCCCAAATCCTATTTCCGTAAACGTAATGTAGAAAATGTAACCGTGTTCAATGTTCCTATAGATAAATCGGAAATGGACCTTGTGTATGCGAATATGATATTCAAAGGTGAACTGGAACGCAACGGAGCTAAATTCATCAAAGGGACGGACACGAAAGGAAAGCAGACATTACTCTTCAGTTTTCCCGATAGTGCTAAACAGTATCAGATAAATATCTATTACGATAGCAATCTATACCAAAACAAGCAGAAAAAGCGGACTATTACTATCGTTGTAGATGATTTCGGAACAATTGGAGGAGAACTGCTTTCCGGTTTTCTGGCTCTGGATAAAGAAATCTGCTTTGCCATTATTCCAGATGAACAGTTCAGCGTTCAAACAATGAACCTGGCAAAGGAACAGGGTCGTTTAGCTATCATTCATATTCCGATGGAACCCATTGGTTACCCGGAAGTTAATCCTGGAAAGAATCCCATTTTAGTTCAATATGATGCTCATCAGATTGATAAAATTCTTTCTCGCTTTATAGAACAATTGCCCTATTGCGAAGGAGTGAATAATCACATGGGTAGTTTGGCAACCACGGATGAAGATGTGATGAATGCTGTGATGGCTACCTTGAAGAAATACAATAAATTTTATTTGGACAGTCGCACAACTAATGTTTCCGTGGCATATTCCATAGCCCAAAAGAATCATCTCCGGTCTTATCGTAATGATTTATTTCTGGATTCTCCCAATATCAGTCAATCCACTATGGATGCCAAATTAAATCAGATAATAGAGCTTTCCAATCGTAATCAGAATGTGATTGCTATTACTCATTGTCACAATAGCGATAAGCTGGATTACTTAAAAAGCATTATCAACCGTCTGAAAGCTGCAGGTTTCACTTTGATTCCACTTAATGAAATAGATAAATATAATGTCCCTTCCATACTTTAGAGGTTAATTTATGAGTTTAATTCAGGCAATCCTGATGGGTATATTACAAGGGTTAACGGAATTTATTCCGGTTAGCAGCTCAGGCCATTTGGTCTTAGCACAGCATTTTTTGGGTATTGGAGATAATGAAAACATCGCTTTTGAACTCTTTATGCATTTAGGAACGCTACTTGCCGTGCTGGTTTTTTTTCGTAAAACTCTCTGGGAACTAATAAAATCGGTGTTTTCCTGGGGCAATACCGTAAATCGGGAACAGCACCGTAAAAATCGCACCCTGATATATTATCTAATTATTTCTACTGTAGTAACGGGAGTTATATATCTACTGTTCGGAAATTATGAAGAAGCGATTTTTGCAATGCCGATGGTGGTAGCTATCTTTTTAATTGTTACCGGAATTATTGTTTTGGTTTCCGATTATTTCATAGATAAAGGTATTCCTGCTTCCAATATCGGTTTTTTGCGTTCCGTAATAATTGGAATAGGACAGGGCATTGCAATTATGCCTGGTATTTCCCGTTCCGGAACTACGATTGCCTGTTCTTTGGCTACTGGAATGAAACGCAAGGATGCAGCGCAATATTCTTTTTTACTAAGCATTCCGGCAATTTTGGCGGGTGCGTTATCTGAGTATGAGAAATTTACTAAACTGGAAACGCAGCAGTTATTGAACTATTTTGCCGGTTTTGTTTGTTCCTTTCTTGCCGGTTATCTGGTTATTGCCTTTTTAATTCGTTTAATTGAGGTCAGCCGGTTGAAATACTTTGCTGTCTATTGCTTTGTAATTGGTTCCCTTTCTATTGTTTTGATTGCTTTGGGTTATTGATGGACAATCCTATTTTTGCCTTGGATTTTACTGCTGATAAAGTTCGGCTGGGAAATTCCTATTTGCTGACCGGTACAGATTCCTATCTGGTGGATAAAGTTCTGGATACCATCAGAGCCAAACTGAAAAAAAAGGATAATGTGGATACAGTAATAATCTATGGTGACGAAGTTAAAAGCCCTGAGCTTACGGAACAGCTGGATACTTTTTCCATTTTCTCTACAGCTAAGTTAATCATCATCAAAAAAACAGAAATGCTTAAGCCCAAGGAACTGACTATATTAGCGGAATATTTTGCTTCTCCTTCGGAAATCCAGAGTTTAGCTATCGTTGCTGAAAAAATTGATGCCCGATACGATAACTGGAAGAAAATTAAAGCAGGCACTCAAATTATCAGCTGTGAACCACCTCCTTACGGTGGTGCCATCCGTGCCTGGCTGGATAAGGCATTGAAAGAGATTAATAAAACTATGACGGCTAAAGCAATTGAAGAATTTATAAATCGCATTGAACTGGATTATTATAATGCCTCAAATGAACTAACCAAGCTGGATTTATTTACCGGAAGCCGCAAAACAATCACTGAAAACGATATAGACAAGAGTTTAGGAACAACCCGTATCGGAACTTTGATTGACTTTTATCGGGCGCTCGGTAGAAAACAAACAAAACAGGCAATTGAGGCAATGGATAAAATGCTTTTTGCGGATTGGGAGCCCTTACAAATACTGTTTCACCTGAATAAATTCTATACTAACATCTGGAAAATCCTGCTCCTGAAAAAAAACCATATCTCGGATAATGAAATTATTGCCAAACATCTTAACGATTTCTATGCTACTCAGCGGAAAGAAATTTTAGGTTTATCTCATTCGTATCATATTTCGGCGCTGGAGAAAATATTTACTTACCTGCTGGAGACCGACCAGCAGTTTAAATTAAGCGTTGCTGAGCCGCAAATTTTGCTCTGCAATTGCTTACTCAAAATTCTGGACACCTAATGCGGAAAACCGGTATCTTATTGCATATCAGTTCGCTTCCTTCCGATTTCGGAATTGGCGATTTCGGACCGGAAGCAATCCGTTTTGCCGAATACCTGAAAACGGAAGGGCATACTTACTGGCAGATACTACCTATAACTCATTGCGGTTATGGCAATTCCCCTTATAATCCTCTTTCCGCTTTTGCCTTAAATCCCTATTTCATCAGTCCGGAACTTCTCTATCAACAGGGTTATATCAATCAGTTAATGCTGGATACAGTAAAAATTCCCCGTGGTAATATTACCCGTTATGAACAGGTCTATACCCAGAAAGATAAAATGCTGGCTCAAGCAACTGCCAACTGGATGCTAACTAACAACCTGAATGATTTTATTGAAGAAAAAGCAGCTTACTTGAAACCCTATTTAACCTTTCTTTCTTTAAGTAAATTCTATAATGATACCTGCTGGTATAACTGGAATGAAGAGCATCGCCACTTCAACGAAAAACTCTATCAAAAAGTCCGCCTGCTGGATACCTCCTATTTTAACCTGCGTGCTGCTACGCAAGCTATGCTGGCAGAACAATTATCCTGGTTTAAAGAACATTTGCAGGAACTTGGAATAATTCTGATAGGCGATTTGCCTCTATATCTTTCTTACGATAGCGCCGAGGTTTGGGCTCATCAGGAATATTTTGATTTGGATGAACAAGGCAGGCGTTTACATTTTGCCGGTGTCCCACCAGATGCTTTTGCGGAAAGGGGTCAGCTTTGGGGAAATCCTCTTTACCGTTGGGAAGTTTTGCAGCAGGATGGTTTCGGACTTTTTTTGGAGAGAATCAAACAAGCCCTTGATTACCTTGATATTTTACGGTTAGACCATTTTATCGGTTATGTGAATTTCTGGCAGGTAGAGCCGGGTCACGATAAAGCAGGTCAACCTCTTTTACCTGAAAATGCCATTCAGGGTTCCTGGGTGCGTGCTTTACCTGAGGAATTCTTTTCCGCTGTGTTACAGCAATTTAGGAAAGAGCGTTTTATTGCTGAAGACCTGGGTATTTTGAGTGATGATGTTTGCCGTATTCGGGAGCGTTTTGGTTTTCCGGGAATGATTGTGTTGCAATTCTGTTTTGAAGAAAGCGTTCCCGAGGTGAAAAAATACCCTCCGGAACGATGGTTATATACCGGAACCCATGATAATCAAACCCTGCGTGGCTGGTTTGAATCCCTTTCTCCCGATTCGTCATCCTATAAACATTTACAGGAATATTGTTTTCTACATCAGTTTAGCGATTGTCAGGCGCATTTGAACGCTGAAAACATTCATCTCATAATGCGCAATATTGCTTTCTCTTCCGGTTGCCGACAGATTATTATTCCTTATCAGGATATTTTAGGACTGGGGGATGAAGCAAGAATGAACATTCCTGGCACCGCTTTAGGAAACTGGCAGTGGCGTCTGGAAGATTCTTTTTAGCAAAATAAATTAAATATAAAGGAGAAAAAATGCCAAAACTTATGCTTTTGGGTGATGAAGCCCTTGCTCAGGGAGCTCTGGATGCTGGAATATCAGGTTTTTACGGTTATCCGGGAACTCCTTCCACGGAAATCATTGAATATGCTCAAAGGTCAAAACAGGCGGAGGAAAACAAAATTCACCGCACTTGGAGTTCCAACGAAAAAACCGCTTTGGAAACCGCTTTGGGTATGAGCGCTTTAGGAAAAAGAGCGATGGTTACGATGAAGCATGTGGGGTTAAATGTAGCAGCCGACCCTTTTATGAATTCGGCTGTAACCGGAGCCAGCGGTGGTTTAATTATTGCCGTTGCCGATGACCCTTCAATGCATAGTTCTCAGAATGAACAGGATAGCCGTTATTATGGTCATTTTGCAATGCTTCCTGTTTTAGAACCAGGTAATCAGCAGGAATGTTATGATATGGCTTTTTATGGTTTTGAACTATCAGAGAAGTTCCATATTCCTGTGCTATTACGGTTAACAACGCGTTTGGCGCATTCCCGTTCCGGGGTTACCAGACGCAATCCTTTACCGCAAAAGGAAATGAAGAAGCCGGAAGATATGTTTCAGTTTATGCTTTTGCCTGCTATTGCCAGAAAAAAGTATCAACATCATCTTTCCCTGCAAAAGGATTTTCTGGCAGAATCCGAAAATTCTGCCTACAATGTCTATACTTCTGAAGGGAAAAATACAAAGTTAGGTATTATTACTACCGGCTTGGCTTATAACTATCTGCGGGAAGCATATCACGGTGAAGAAATTCCTTATCCTGTGCTTAAAATATGTCAATACCCTCTACCGGAAAAGCAAATTCATCAGCTTTATAATACCTGTGATGAATTGCTGGTTATTGAAGAAGGAATGCCCTTTGCTGAAGAAATGATTAAAGGTTTTGCCTTCCCCGGTTTGAAACCTGTTCATGGCCGTTTAGATGGTTATCTTCCTCGTGCGGGCGAACTTAATCCCAATCTTGTTGCTAAAGCGCTTTCTTTACCTGATACAATGGGTAGGACTGTTCCTGAAATTGTAGTTGGCAGACCTCCTGCCTTATGCGTAGGTTGTCCTCATTCCGATACTTTTTTGTCCTTGAATGAAGTGATGGCAGAATATGGCAGAGGCAATGTTTTCAGCGATATTGGCTGTTATACTTTAGGGTTTATGCCACCCTATAATTCCATCAATTCCTGTGTGGATATGGGTGCTTCAATTACTATGGCAAAAGGGGCTTCCGATAGCGGACTCCTTCCTGCTGTAGCTGTTATTGGTGATAGCACTTTTTGCCATTCAGGAATTACCGGGCTTTTGGATTGCGTTTACGATAAAGCCAATGTGATGATTATCATTCTGGATAATTCCACCACTGCAATGACAGGTGGACAAAATTATACCGGCTTTGGCAAACTGGAAAATATTTGTTTGGGCTTGGGAGTGGAAAAAGAACACATTCGGGTATTTGTTCCGCTCAAGAAAAATTATCCCGAAATTATCCAAATCTATAAAGAAGAATTGGCTTACAACGGTGTTTCTGTTGTAATTGCCCGTCGGGAATGCATTCAGACCTTAAAGAAAAAGAACAAATTGGAGACACCAGAATGAAAAAGGATATAATACTTGCCGGAGTAGGCGGACAGGGCATTTTAACCGTTGCTGCCATTTTAGGAACCGCAGCGATTAAACGCGGAATGAATTTGAAACAAGCGGAAGTGCATGGAATGAGTCAGCGTGGGGGAGATGTGCAATCCCATTTACGCCTTTCGGATGAACCAATTTGGAGCGATTTAATTCCTTTTGGTTCTGCGGATATGATTTTAAGCGTTGAACCACTGGAGGCATTACGCTACCTGCCCTATTTAAAAGATGACGGCTGGATTATTACTAATTCTACACCTTTTAAAAATATTCCCAATTATCCCCCGGAAGAAGATATCTATGCGGAAATCAAAAAAATACCCAACAATGTTCTGCTAAATGCCGATACCATAGCCAAAGATAAAAATGCCAGCAGGAGTATGAATATTGTTGTTTTGGGTGCCGCAATTAAACACTTGGGCTTCAGCTTTGAAGAAATTGCCGAAGCAATTAAAACTATCTTTGCTGCGAAAGGAGAAACCATCGTAGAGGCAAACCTCCGTGCTCTGCAAGCCGGTATTGAAAATTAGTCCTCACCCATTTCTCTTTTCCGGAATAAACGAAGTCCCCAATCGTTTCTTGTCCGCTATTTAAGTCAGGAGTTGTCACTTCTAAATAGCTTTTATGGATTGCGTAAAAGTTTATTTGGCAGTGATAATTCCTGGCTTTGAGAGAAAGAGAGAAAACTCGGGGCTTTTTGTACCGGCGCTCGCTGTAGCGCCGAATAAAAAACGGCGGTATGTGTACTGGCGCTCGCTGTAGCGCCGAATAAAAAATGGCGGTATTTGTACCGGCGCTCGCTGTAGCGCCGAATAAACAACGGTGGTATGTGTACCGGCGCTCGCTGTAGCGCCGAATAAAAAACGGCGGAACAGCGTCCGCCGGTACCAAGAAAGCCCCTCGTAAAATTCCAGCCCTAATTTTTTTCTTTTCTCTCATTTTACCTTGCCTGCACCCAAAAAAACTTGACAGATTTTTCCCCAAAATTATATAAGTAATTATGCATAATTTCTAAGAGGATGGATGGAAAAAATGGTAATATTAAAAGACCAGAACGCATTGCCGTATTTACCGAACATTATTATGTTTATCTTAACAAAGCCAAGCAGATTACTATTTCTCTTTCTACAGAACATAAATATACCTATTTTAACCCTGTATTTGATGATTATCAAGCAAAAGAAAAAACTCTACGGGAGGATACCGTGAAAAAGACATATCTACTTTTTATCTTAGCTCTCTGCACAATAGCTCTCTTTGCCCAAAATGAGGATTGGCTCTGGGCAAAACAAGCCGGGGGAACAAGTAGTGATGTAAGTTATAACATTGCTGTTGATGCCAACGGAAATAGCTATGTAACAGGTTGTTTTTCTGGTAGTGCTAACTTTGGTTCTACTATATTAACCAGCAGTGGAAGCTCTGATATCTTTGTTGCTAAGATGGATAGCAATAAGAACTATCTCTGGGCTAAGCAAGCAGGGGGAACAGATTTTGAATCTGGCAATAGCATTGCTGTTGATGCCAACGGAAACAGCTATGTTACCGGTTGTTTTTATAGTAGTAGTATTACCTTTGGCACTACTACTTTAACCAGCTGTGGTAGTTGTGATATCTTTGTTGCTAAGCTGGATAGCAACGGTAACTGGCTCTGGGCAAAACAAGCCGGGGGAACAAGTGATGATTATGGCTGGAGTATTGCTGTTGATGCCAATGGAAACAGCTATGTTAACGGTCAGTTTAAAAGTAGTAGTTGTTCATTCGGCACTATAACTTTAACAAATAGTGGTAGTGGTTATAATGATATCTTTGTTGCCAAGCTGGACAGTAACGGTAACTGGTTCTGGGCTAAGAAAGCAGGAGGAACAAGTAATGATGGGGGCAATAGCATTGCTGTTGATGCTAATGGAAACAGCTATGTTACAGGTTGTTTTTATAGTAGTGCTACCTTCGGCACTACTACCTTAAACAGCAGTGGAGAGAACGATATCTTTATTGCCAAGCTGGATAGTAATGGTAACTGGCTCTGGGCAAAGCAAGCAGGAGGAACAAGTTATGATTCAGGTTGTAGTATTGCTGTTGATGCTAATGGAAACAGCTATGTTACAGGTTATTTTTATAGTAGTGCTACCTTTGGTTCTACTACATTAACCAGCAGTGGATATTGGGATATCTTTGTTGCCAAGCTGGATAATAACGGTAACTGGCTCTGGGCAAAACAAGCCGGGGGAACAAGTGATGATTTTAGTAGTAGTATTTCTTTTTATGCCAACGGAAATAGCTATGTGACTGGTTCTTTTTATGGTAGTGCTACCTTCGGCACTACTACCTTAACAAGCAGTGGAGAGAACGATATCTTTATTGCCAAGCTGGATAGTAACGGTAATTGGCTCTGGGCAAAGCAAGCCGGGGGAACAAGTTATGATTATGGCTATGGCATTGCTGTTGATGCCAATGGAAACTGCTATGTTACAGGTTGTTTTTATAGTAGTGCTACCTTCGGAGCTACTACCTTAACCGGTAGTGGGGATTTTGACATCTTTGTTGCTAAATTAGGAGAAGGAAATAGTATAAGTTTACCTGATATTATATCCTTTAATGGTATCCGTTCTATCTACCCTAATCCGTTTAATCCCCTTACGACTATTAACTATGAAATTAGTAAACCCGCAGATGTGAAAATTGAGGTCTATAATAACCGGGGGCAATTAGTGCGTAGTTTTGCATTTGGATATAAAAAGCAGGGAAGTTATAAACTAACTTGGGAAGGAGAGGATAATAATGGCTGCTTGTGCAGTTCCGGTATTTACTACATTAGAATGCAGGCGGGAAAGGAAAATTATATCAAGAAAGCAGTCCTATTGAAATAAAGATAGGTAACCGTTTTATGTACCGGCGGACGCCGTTCCGCCATTTTTAGTACCGGCGGACGCCGTTCCGCCGTTTCGGCGCTACAGCGAGCGCCGGTACACATTCCGCCGTTTTTATTCGGCGCTACAGCGAGCGCCGGTACCATTTCTTTTTCTCATTTCTTTCTTACTTCAGCTCGTGTATTACTCCTTAATCAACCCTTAATCAAGCGTTAATAATTAAGGAGTGATTAAGGGATGATAAAGGATTGATTGACAGTTTGAAGTAAGGGAATAATATGAAGCTAAATGAGAAGGAGGTTATAATGAAAGTTACTGTAAAAGAAGAAATAAAGGGATTTTCAGGAAAACTGTCTTTCGGCGGAACGGCGTCCGCCGGTACACATTCTGCCGTTTTTATTCGGCGCTACAGCGAGCGCCGGTACACATTCCGCCGTTTTTTATTCGGCGCTACAGCGAGCGCCGGTACACATTCAGCCGTTTTTATTCGGCGCTACAGCGAGCGCCGGTACAGCGAGCGCCGGTACAAAAAGCCCCTTGTAAAATTCCAGCCCCGAGTTTTTTTCTCTTTTTCTCTTTCTCTCTTTTTCTCTTTGTAAAAAAAAACCTATTTCGCTATCTCTCTCTTTCCGTCTCGCCATCTTGCCATCTCGCTATCTCTCTTTCCGTCTCGCCATCTCACCATCTCGCTATCTCACCATCTCGCTATCTCGCCATCTCACCATCTCGCTATCTCGCCATCTTGCCATCTCGCTAAATCCATCAATTACTTTCTCTCTTTGTTCAAATACCTTATTTTTCTTTTCATTATAGAATGGATATTATATAAAACTGGTTCTATTCTTTTATCGGTGAAATCTTTGGTCTATGCGTTTTTACTAACCGTCAAGAGTCCTCACTGCTATCTAACTTTGGGGGGAGAGTATAAGTTATTTCAGCAGTGACGACTCCTGACAATTCCGGTTAGTTACACTGAAATTACTTCCACTACTTCCGGGATTTCTTCTTTAATCAAACGTTCAATTCCCGCTTTCAAGGTCAATGTTGCCATCGGGCAACCATTACAGGTTCCTTTCAAACGAACTTCAATCACATTATCTTCGCGGATATTGATAAGTTCCACATCTCCTCCATCTGCTTGAATGGAGGGGCGAACTTTATTCAAGACGCTTTCAATTTTTTCTTTTTCAATCATTGTAACATCCTCATTAATTCATATTTAAAGATAGTTCTTCACCTGAAGGGGAAAGCAATTTTAATTGCTGTCCGTCGGCATAGCCAATTTTTTGTTTTGTTCCATTGCTGTTCAGATACCAAGATTCTGTAGCTGGCTCATAGTTAAGTTCCATAATATTGTTATTCTTAAGTTCAGTAACAACTATTTTGTTTTGGCTGATTTCAAGCTTATATTTACCTTTTTTGCCTTCAGCATATTTGATTATTGTTTCCGAATCTTTCATCGTCAAGGGATTATTGCCAGTCCAAAATTCAATCGTGTTAAATACAACAATATCCATAAAAATTGCAGCTTCATAAACTGGGCAAATCCAGAATGCCCAATTGACGATACTCTGAACATACTTATTCCCGACGCTGCCATTAAACTGATACACTTTTTTTGTAAGTGACATATTACCATAGCATCCAAAGATGCCAACCAGGATGAATACCGCTAATAAAGCGATGCTGACGAAACGAGTGAGCTGTTTCATTTTTTTCTCCTTTTTATTGAGATTCATTTTTGGCATGGATATTCTTGGTTGTCAAGAAATAAAAAGCCGGAATAATTATTAAGGTTAAGAAAGTAGAAACGATTAACCCTCCAATGGAAACAATACCCATTGGTCTGGTCATTTCTGCTCCCGTACTTCCAACACCTATAGCCATAGGTAACATACCAGCAATGATGGCTATAGTAGACATTGTTATTGGCTTCAATTTCACTTTCCCCGCCTCCATTAATGAATCGTGGACACTATAACCATCTCTGCGTTTAATATTTACATAGTCCATTATTAATATAGCGTTATTTACGACAATGCCAACCAACATTATTATAGACATCATAGAAACGATGTTAAGCGATTGTCCTGCAATAAGTAGGGATAGGATTACTCCAATAATAGCTAAAGGAACTGTTGCCAAGATTAATATAGGTTGAGCAAAACTTTCCAGAATAGCAGCTAGCAGCATATAGGTTAAAATAACCGCAAGAATAAAAGTGCGTAGCATATCGGTTGTAGTTTCTTTCAACATTTCTGCATTACCACTCCATTGATAACGGTATCCGCTGGGAAACTTGATTTTATTCAAGCGGTCTTCAATTTGAGAAGTTATATTGCCCAAATTGTAACCGCTTGCTAAATCACCGGAAAAAATGATAGTTTTATAGCGATCATAGTGCGTTATTCTATTAATTCCAGAAGCAAAACTAACATCCGCTAATTGGGATATAAGATAACTCTTACCCATTACAATCACACTTAAGTTCTTAATCTTATCAGGTGAATCCACGGATTCGTCCTCAAGAGATAGTTTGATATCATACTGATTTCCGCTCTCGCGATATTCAGTGGAAACAATTCCTTCTACATTTGCTCGCAAAGCTAAGGCCAAATCATATACTGTGGCTCCGATAGTAGCAAGCTGATCTCTTTTGGGGTAAAGAGTGAGTTCCGACCTGCCATAACGGCTGGAAGTATCAAGGTTAATTACGCCCGGTATATCTTGAATAGCTTTGGTTACTTCATATTTCAGTTCTTCCAGCCGGGCATTATCCTGTCCTTCTAACATAAATTCAAAAGCGGAACGACCTCCTCCTCCCATACCCAAGAGCTTGCCGATAGAAGAGCCGGTAACTTTTATAGTGGCATTAGGAATATCGGCAAGCTCTTTGGTTAATATATCCACCAATTGATTAGCACTATATTTACGCTGACTTCTGTCTATAAGTTTGATATCCAAAGATGCAAGATTGGTTCCTGTATCAATAAAACCGCTGGAACCCAAATTAGTAAGAATATGCACTACTTCTGAGTGTTTGGCTACCCGATTTTGAATTGTATCCATTGTCTTGGCAGTTTGGGTCAGATTTGTTCCCTGAGGCATTTCTACGGTTACGGAAAGATTGCTTTGATCTACATTCGGCATCAATTCCATACCCACAACGAAACTAAGCCCTACAGTGATTAGCAAAGCCAATAGAGTAAACAGTAAAATACTCACACTGGTTTTTTTGGAGCGTAAAGCGTAGCTTAAGAACTTGGCATAGTAGTTACCGAATTTATCAAAAGCTCTATCAAAAGCCAGCCCCCATTTACTTGTCCGTTTTTCTTTCGGTATTATTCTGGAGGCAAGCATCGGAGTAATCGTAAACGCTGTGAGCAAAGAAAATAGGGTAGTAATCGTAACTGTTACGGCAAATTCTTTAAAGAAGCGTCCCACCATTGAAGTCATCGTAGCAATAGGCAAAAATACTACAATATTGGTTAAAGTGGATGCCAAAACAGCAGTTCCGATTTCATTGGTTCCAATTTGGGCTGCTTGTCTTCTGGTATTGCCTAAATCTCTGTGTCGGAAAATATTTTCTAAAACCACAACCGAATTAGAAACCAGGATACCCACCGTCGTAGATAACCCCATCATAGTCATAATATTAAAAGTGTATCCGAACATCTGCATAAAAATAAATGAGGAAATGAGGCAATAAGGCATTGAAATTGCTACGATAAGGGTAGAACGTAAATCGTGCAAAAAGATAAAGAGAATCAATCCGGTGAGTAAAACACCAAGTAAAATATTCTCCAAAGTGGAATTGATAGTATCTTTAGTAAATTCACTGTCATCGCGGATTATTTCCAGTTTCACTCCTTTCGGAAGCTCTTTATTTAGCACTGGAATTTGCTTGGTAACTTCTTCAGCTATGGCTACTACATTTCCATCGGACGCGTTAGTTATAGATAACCGAACAATATTATCGTCCTTAATATTTTCCGGCACATTAAAATAAATTGCCTTGGAACGAACTTCTTCAGTAGTATCCGAAACAGCTGCCAGCTGAGAAAGTTTTTTTACTCCAAAAGCTGTAGGTATATCGGTATTTTTTATAGCTTCCACATCCTGAAATTCTCCTTTTAACCGGACAGAATATTCCTGAGTACCTTTGCTAAAGTTACCTGCAGGCATATCCAGATTGCTGGCTGCAAGGATTCCGCTTAATTGTGACAGCGATATTTTATTTTCATATACCAGTTTATCGGTTAGCCGAACATCAATTTGGCGTTTAGCTCCTCCGGTTAAAGATACTCTTGCAACACCGGGAATTTGAGCTAAACGATCTTTCAATTGACCATCGGCAAGTTCATATAAATCTTTGGACTCCATATTGCCGGAAAGAACTAAGTCCATAATTGGAAAAGCAGTGATATCCATTTTCATAACAATTGGCCTATCGGTTCCATCAGGTAAATCGCGAATAATGGCATCAACCTTGTCTTTTACATCCTGATTGGCAATATCTATATTTTTACCTAATTTGAAGGCAACCAGAACGATGGAGACATTTTCCATTGAGTAGGACTGGATAAAATCAATTTCACTTACCGTGGCAATTGCCTCTTCCACCGGGTCGGTTATCTGAGATTCAATTTCTCGTGGTCCCGCTCCCGAATAAACTGTTTGAACAACTACATAAGGCAATTTCACATCCGGCATCAGGTTCAGGGGCAAGCTAAAATAAGCGAGCACCCCGAAGACGACGAATACCATAATTGCCATTGTGACCAATACAGGTCTGTTGACTGACAAATCTGTTAAAAACATAGTTTCAGCATCCTTATTCTATGACGCGTAGTTTTGCGCCATCAGTTAACATATTGATACCTTCGGTTATGAGAATATCACCCGGATTAAGCCCACTGGTAACTTCAAAAGCTATAGTGTTATCCAATCCTGTAGTAATTTCTTTCTTCACAGCTTTCCCGTCTTGATTTACCCAAACATACTTACTGCCGTTTTCACTTACAATTTGTTGTCTCTCTACAACTATCGTATTGGGTTTACTTAGAACTTCAATAGAAATTTCAGCTGTTACGCCATAGCTGATTTTCTTATTCATTCCGGGGAAGCTAACCTCCACCCTGAATGCTTTAGTAGCATTATCCATAGCCAAAGGAATTTCCGTTACTCGTCCGGAAATTGTGGTCTCCAGCCAGGTGGCAGTGGCTCTTGCACCTTTCTTAATTTTATTAATTTCTGTATCAGGAACCATAATCAGGGCTTTGTAGCCATTGGTGGAGGCAATCGTAAACAGGTCTTTTCCAGGATAAACTTTATCACTGGGATTCACATAGACAGCAGTTATAATTCCGCTTATCGGAGCTCGCACATTTATCATCTTATCGCTGGTTTCCAGATTTGCTTTGGCTACTTTATACTGCGTTTCTACATTATCCAAATCCTGCTGACTGATAGCTCCCTGGTTAAATAAGCGTTGCATCCTTTCTAAAGTTGTTTTAATGCTGTTAAAAGCTGTTGATGCTTGTTCATACTGAGCCGAAGGAGTATTTTGCGGAAAACAGATGATAATTTGGTCTTTTGTCACTCTATCTCCAACTTTGGCATTGATTCTGGTAATCACTTCCGAAACCATTGCTTGAACAGTTGTTTCTTCCATTCCGCTTAAAGTAGCATTGTAAAGCAGATTTTGGCTGAAGGTGGTTGGTTCCACTGTTGTCTGACGAATCGGAACTCCTTCCTCGCTATAAATTTGTTCCATACTTTTTCCCGCTTCCTGTTTCTTACCGCAGGCAGAAATAAGTATCACTATCAGGGCTGTTAGAATAATTAAATATCTTTTCATAATTTATCTTCTCCGTTATAGGGCAATACCGATTGTTTTTTTAAGGTTTCTATCTGCCGAGATAATCTCGTAGATTGATTGGTAGTATTGTAATTTAATGGTTTGTAAAGTTAATTGGGCATCAAACACTTCCAGCTGAATGCCAACTTGATTATCATAGCGCACTTGAGCCAATTGTAACCCGCGCTCTGCTAAACGGATGTTTTCACTTTGCACATTATGATTTTCCCAAGCGTGATAATACTTTTGGTAATTCTGCTTAATCTGCAGAGTAATCAGTTCTTCCGTATCTCTTTGTTGCAGTTTTGCTTTTTGATAATCGTAACGGGCATAATTCCTTTTGGAAGTATTCGTTAAGCCAGTGAATAAGGGCATCTGAAAGCCCAAACTGATACCGTATTTATGCCCGAAATCATCGTTCTGGATTGCATATTCATCCGTTGCTGTATATAATGAATAATCAGCACTCAGAGCAACATTGGGCAGATAATTTACCTTTTCCACCTTGTATTGTATTTCTTTCAGCTGGGTGCCAATCTTGATTACTTCTACTTCCGTTCTTTGTTGCAATCCCTGGTCGGTTGCTTCTTCCAGGGAGAGTTCCATTTTTTCCGGTAGCACAAATTCCCCCTCGGGAACTATCACACTTTCCTCTTCACCAATCTGTTTCCGAAAAGCGGAAAGAGCTAAATCATAATCGTTTTCTGCTTTTAGAACCTGAGGTTCCAGTTTGGCTACCCCTAATCGGGCTTGCAGCAAATCAAATTCGGAAACTTGACCTTCCTGATTGAAAAGCTCCACTCTTTGTAAATGCTGTCTGGCTATCTGCAAACCCTCTTCCTGAACTTCCCACAGCTTTTTTGCCAATAAGCACTGATAAAAGAGCTCAGTGGTCTGCAAAATAACATCCTGCTCTTTAACTTTGTAATTTAACCGTTGCATTTGACGGTAATAATTGCCTGCTTTTATCCCGCTGCCAAGTTTACCACCGGAATAAACAATCTGTTCCATCTTCAATTGCAAAGCAAAGGAACCTGCTTCAGCCGGTGATTCCGGAATCATTGAATTGACTATCCCGCTTAGCACTCCTGCCAGGTATTCGTCATTATCTGTTGCATTATCATCTAAACCGGACGAAATATTCATCTTGTCAGGTATTGCGGAATCGGGATAATAGGTCTTCGTTAAACCGTAAGCACCCTGTAAATTCAATTGGGGATAAGCAGTTCCGCGAACCTGTTTATAGGATTCATCCGCCTTCTTAATTTCTTCCATTGCCATTAACAGTTCCTTGTTATTCTGTTTGGCTTTGGCGATGCTATTTTCCAAGTCAATGGCATATCCGCTGCTGAGAATTATTATCAGCAGTGATAATACAATGAATGTCTTTTTCATATTTGTTTTTTTTAACCTCGTTTTACAATTCCATAGAGTAGCATCTTGATAATAAACTCGTTATCCCGCTCAATTAAATTTAATAAGCGGGGCACATCCAAAATTTTCAAACCTGGTTCACCCATTATAAACCAGTCCGTTATCACTTCACAAAGCCGGTCTTCAGGAAAACGCTCATCTATCAAATCTTCATTTTTTCCCAGCTGGATAATTTCTGATAGAATCTGTATCATCACTTCCCTGCTTTGGGCTCGGTACTGAATCAATTGTTCCTGATAACTTTGCGGAATATTGATTAAGCACTCAATCAATATGGGCATATTCTCATAAATGAGTTTGATGGGAAAACTTAAAAATTCCGTCAGCTTTTTTTCAAAACCTTCTATGGAATTAAGATGCTTCCGAAGCATAGCAAAATACTCGCGTGTTTTTGCTTCTACAGAAGCCACAAAAAGGTCTTCTTTACTGGGAAAGTAATAATATACCGTCCCCTTGGCTATCTGTGCAGCGGTAGCAATTTCATCCAGTGAGGTCTTAGCAAAGCCGAATCGGGTGAATAGCTGTGTAGCTATATCCAATATCAACTTTCTCTTGTTCTGAGTAACACTCATTCTCCTACCTTCTAATTTATTGTTTAACTGTTAGTTATATAGTATTAACTGAACATCTGACCCATTACGGTCAAACGGTATATAATCGTCAAGACAAAATTTATGAAAATGAGGTATGATAGCAGTTGCCATCCCGTTTTGGCAAAAGAATACCAACTCCTTGTGATTATTGCCGAAATATACTTTGATAATAACTTAATTCAACGCCAAAATGATATTAGACAAGGCATTATGACAGTATAATGAATAAGAGCCGCTTGCGCAGCTCTTATTCTTTGGCTGATCATCAACATTGCCTGCTATCTGACCAGTTCACATCTTTCACAGCGGGCAGGCGCTCCAGATGCTTCACACAGATAATATAATCAATTTTAATCTTCCTGCCAAACAATTTTTCCATCCAGCATCGTTAGTTCGCTTTTTGCTTCTAACCAGAAAGAAGCTGGATAGTTCCGATAGTCCCGAATAACAAGCAAATCTGCTAATTTACCGTTTTCTATGGAACCGCGTTCTTTTTCGCTTTTAGAGGATTTTGCTGCTCCAATCGTGTAGCCCAAAATTGCTTCTATTGCAGTGAGGGATTGTTCAGGTCTAAATTGAGGCAAAGCAGGATTATTGTCAGTTCTTCTTTCCAGTGCACAATAAATACCCTGAAAAGGATTGATGGTTTCCACAGGTGTGTCTGAACCGAAAGCATAAGGAATTCCTGCTGTAATTATGCTTTTTAATGAATATGCCTGTTCCTTAGATTCCTTCCAGTGTTTTTTTATCAGCGGAACATCATTGGCAATATGAATTGGTTGCAGAGAAGCGAAGAGTCCCGATTTTTGCAATAAAGGGATGTCTTCGTTCCGAATTGCCTGAATATGTTCAATACGGTTAAAAAGTTGCTTAAATCTACCGGTTGCTTTTAACCTTAAAGCACAATCAATTACCTGCTTTACGCAGCGGTTACCGATAGCGTGAATAGTTGTGGAATAGCCGTTTTCGGCAGCGCAGAGCATAGTTGCATACAATTCTTCGTCTGAATAGCGTAAGATACCGTTTCCGCCACTTGGATAATTTGCGTACATTGCTGCAGTTTGTGAGCCCAAACTGCCATCACCGAATAGTTTTAATCCTCCCGGTTTGTAAAATTCATCTCCCTCGTAACTCTTTTTTCCTTCTTGCAGCACCTTTTCGTAATCCTCATAGTAAAAATGCCAGCAAAAACGGAATTTCTTTCCCTGTTCCTGGCTTATCAGCATCAGGTCTCTGCTGCTAATGCTTTCCATACTATTAAATCCTGTCAAACCTATAGGATAAATAGTTTCCACGGTATCTGCAATGGCTTGGATAAGCAATTTCTCATCAGGATAAATAATGTAGGGGTCAATTAGTTCGTTGGCTTTTTCCAGAAGAATTCCTGTAAGCTCTCCTGCATTGTTACGCTCTATTAAACCGCCCGCGGGATTAGGTGTATTATTATCTATACCGGCTATTTTCAGGGCTAAGGAATTGCAGAGTTCGCTGTGGTAATCCTTACTCATTAAAGCAACTGGGATATCAGGATATAGAGCATCCAGAAATTGGCAGTTTAACTCCTCTGGATGAGCTAAAGTATTTCTGTTCCATCCATAACCAAGAATCCATTGAGGTTGATGAGAGAGCTTCTTTCTATAAGCAACCAGATAATTGTATATTTCGTCTATTGTATTGCAATGGGATAAGTTTACCAGAATTCTCCCTTTTGCATATTCCACAAAATGCGTATGCGCATCAATAAAAGCGGGCAAGAGCAGTCGCTTTTTCAGGTCTATAATCGTATAAGCGGATTTTGCCTGGAGGATGCAGTCCTGTAATGTTCCCATACCGGCAATTCTGTTCTTTCTCACTAACACGGATTGCTCAGCGAACCTTTTTTGCTTTGTATTCAGCACAAAGCCGTTAGTAAATATATATTCTTTCATTTTCTTAGCTCTAATGTAAACCAGATATTAACAAGTGAACGGGTTAAAGAATCAACAAGGGTATTGAAAAGAGGATAAAGTGAAGATGAAGACATAGTTTAGATATTTTGCCCAATCCAGAGAAAATCCCATATTCTTCACATTTTCTATAGGTTACGAACAGGAAATAAGAGAGAAGTCATATATTCCTTAAAAAAGCTCTTCTTGCTAATATCTGTTCATTCCGGTGCAACTATCATATTCTTAGTGCCTGTTCCAATTCTACTGCTTTATCGGTTTTATTGTCTCTATATTTAATGATAATCGGGCAGGCGATTTGAAAATCAGGGTTACTTTTCAGTCGTCGTGAACCGGGAACTACAACAGCATTGGCAGGAATAGTAAAGCTTTTACCGGCATCATATTCTAAAAATTTTTCCCTAATGCTGTCATAAATAGGTGTAGAAGCAGTTATAACAGTTCCGGAAGCAATCACTGCTTTGCTTTGGACAATGATGCCTTCATAAATTCCGGTATTTCCACCTACAAAAACATCATCTTCAATAATAACAGGACGCATTCCGATAGGTTCTAAAACCCCGCCAATAATAGCTCCTGCAGAAAGGTGAACATTTTTTCCAACTTGAGCACAAGAGCCAACCAGGGAATGGGAATCAATAAGTGTTCCGCTATCAATGTATGCCCCGATATTGATATAGGCAGGAGGCATAATTGTAACTCCGGATGAGATGTAGCAACCATTTCTGGCGGAACTGCCACCAGGGACTATTCTGATTTTATCATCCAGAGAGAATTGTTTTTCCGGTAGTGTATCTTTATCATAAAAGAGTTTATCCACACCCCACTGATAAGTAGTTAATTCTCCCATCCGAAAGCCAATAAGGATACCCATTTTCACCCATTCATTCACTTTCCAGATACCGTTTTCTTTCTCGCAGGAGCGTATTTTCCCGATATTCAAAGCGGCAAGGAACTCATTAAACAATGCCTTGTGTTCTGTTGTCCAAGTTTTGGGCTGGTTATTATAGAGCTCAATTATTTCCTGTTGCATCCATATTCCTTTGCTAAGATTTGTAAACGCGTTAAGGCAAGCTCTAAAGTGCTGAGCGGGCAACCAAAGTTCAAACGCATAAAACCTTTTCCATCTTCGCCAAATTCAGTTCCAGGTTCAAGTGCCAGTCCTGCCTTATTAACTATCAGATTTTGCAGTTCCTCATCAGATAACCCCCAGTTTCTAAAATCCAGCCAAGCTAAAAAAGTTCCTTCAATAGGGCTTAATTGCACGCCTGGTAATTCACGCGGCACAAAATCGGTTATCATCAATCTATTATTATTCAAGTAAGAAAGTAAATCTTCCAGCCAACCCTCGGATTCATTATACGCAGCTATTAAAGCAGTTATTCCGAAGGTATTACCTGTATAGAGATGAAGCTTATTGTTAAGTTCGCTAAACTTATTTCTTATTTCCTCATTTGCTACAAGAACTACAGCTGTGGCTAATCCCGCAATATTAAAACTTTTAGAAGGCGAAACTCCCGTTAAGCAAAATTCCGCAAAATCATTCAAAGAAGCCAAGGGGAGGTGCTTATAATCAGGATATACGATATCAGCGTGAATTTCATCAGCAAAGACAGGGACATTATATTTAGCGCATAAATTACCGATTTTAGTTAATTCTGCCTCCGTCCAAACTCTGCCTACAGGATTATGCGGACTGCAAAAGATGAATAATTTTACCTGTTGTAATTTGTTTTCCAAATCCTGCCAATCAATACTGTAAACGCCATTATTGTTTACCAGAGGGGAAGTTATTAGCTTTCTTTTATGGTCAAGCACGGCATCATAGAAAGGACGGTAAACAGGGGTCTGAATTAAAACACCCTCTCCTGGCTCGGTTAAAGCCATCACCGCTAAAGAGATAGCAGGAACCAAACCGGGAACGGCTATCATCCAATCCTCATTAACATCCCAGCCAAAGCGTCTTTTCTGCCAGGAGATAACAGCATCGCTAAAATCATTCAGGCGAAGATTATAGCCAAAGACAGGATGTTTTAAGCGGCGGGATAAGGCAGCTATAATTTCATCTGAGACCGCAAAATCCATATCGGCAACCCACATAGGAAGCAATTCGCTGTTACCGAATAGCATTTGCAAAGCATCATACTTAAAGCAACCGGTTTTACGGCGGTCTATTATTTTATCAAACCTGCTCTGTTCCATTATCCTCAGCCAAATTTCTTAAATGATTAACTACTTTACCTAAGAGTTGATTTAGCTGGGCATTGGGTGCAAAATCAGCTAAATTAAGTAATATCTCTAGAATTTTGGGAAACGAAGCCGATGTTTTAAATATTTTTTCCTTGTCTCCGTCACGGTATTTCAGAATTATGCTAAAGGAAATCTGTTTGTTTAAATCTATAGAACTTATATTATCATAAGGAATTATCACCTTGGGCTTACCTAAAAAACCGAAACAAATCTTGTCCTCAAAAAAAGTTACCCGATAGAGAGAAGTTAACTGTTTAAAAACCGAATCAAGCGCTACAAAGAGAATTATTAAGGGTAACACTTTAAAGAAGATAGGAGTATCACTGGAAACAAATCTTACAAAGAAAAAGAGGGCATACAAACAAATTACCAAAGCCACAATAAGCATTATAAAGCGCATCCAGGGCGAATAATGATAGGTAGCAGGCAGTTCGTTGCGGATTGATTTTACTTTTATTTCACGCGGCATTGGTATTCCTGCCAAAGTTTTTTTATGCTGGTTAGGATAACTTCTGTAAGGGGGATAATATCAAACAGGTTATGCTTATCCTGGTCGCTGTGAAAATCACTTCCCCCTGTCATATACAATCCATTTTCCGTTGCGATTTCAATGAAATTATCAATTTCCCATTGATAGTGGTCGGGATGCCAAACCTCCAATCCGTCAATCCCCATCTGGATAATATCTTCCAGATAGGAAAGTTTGGTTAGTTTTCCCGGATGAGCAACAACGGCTACACCATTTGCCTGATGAATAATGGAAACAACATCGGCAACTGAAACCTCCGGCTTAGATACATAAGCGGGTTTATTATCCCCGATGTATTTTTCAAATGCTTCATTTTTAGTTTGGCAATACTTGTGATTTACTAAAATCTGAGCTATATGAGGACGCACAATCAATTCTCTACTACCGGCAACAGCAATAACTTCTTCCAGGGTTATGGGCATTCCCATTTCCTCCAGAAGTTTAATCATCTTCTTAGCGCGTTCTTTCCTACCGCTTAAATACATCTCTGTCATATCTTGCAGGACAGGATTATCAAAATCGCAGCCATAAGCTAAAATATGCACATCGTCACCCTTATACTGAGAGCTAACTTCCATACCCGGCAGTATTTTAAGGGGTGCTACATCTTTTGGAATTTGCAAGTAAGCATCTGCCGTATCGTGGTCGGTAATGGAAATTAAATCCAAACCAATTTGCTGAGCACGCTTTATTAGCTCTATCGGATTTACACTTCCATCCGACACCTTAGTATGCAAATGCAGATTAACTCGCTGAATGTCATTTATATCTTTAACTATCATAATTCATTTTCTCTGTTGACTTATTTTGGCTCTGCTAAAAATAGTCAATCTATTTTTTTGTTTGGGAGTTTGAATTATGGAATATGACCCGATTAAAAACCGTTTGGCAAAAGCCATTGGGATGTTTCCCGCTTTACGCAAACTTATTTATTTTGCGTTCAATATTGGTTTTCTCAGGCAAAGATATGTAATTAGAGAGATTCGTAATTTTTTTCCTGATACTGAGAAAATAAATTTATACGATGCAGGAGCGGGTTTCTGTCAATACTCATCCTTTGTGCTTTCCCATTGGTTACAATCCACAGCTTTCGCTACTGACCTGAAAAGCGATTATTTAATATCCTTCGCTGCCTTTGCCGATATTTATTATCCGGGTCGTTTCAGCTATAAAACTGCCGATTTGCAAAAATACACTCCTGCCCAAAAGTATAATTTGACCCTGGCAATTGACATTATGGAACATATTGAAGATGATGTTTCGGCTTTAATCAATATGTATAACTCCCTTCAATCAGGGGGCTATCTTATTCTTTCTACTCCTTCAAACCTTGATGTGGCAGCCAAATTTACTGCAGAACATATCCGTGCCGGTTATAACAAAAAGGAATTGGAAAATAAACTGCTGCAGGTTGGTTTCCAGATTGATAAAAGTTTTTATACTTATGGAACTTACGGCGCTCTATCCTGGAAATTGCTCCTCAAGATACCTTTGCTGCTAATAACCAAAAAACTTTATTTTTTGCTGCCGTTGTATTATCCGATTGTCTATCCCTTTGCTGAAATCCTGATGCAATTAGATATGAAGACGGATAATAAAAGGGGAACAGGAATTCTGATTGTAGCCCGAAAATGATAAATCCTGCAATAACAACGCTCAGAGTGGGGTAGAAGGATGAATTTGGCAAGAAAACCCGAGCAGGTTATATGAACTTCAAAGACCACAGATAAAATAAAAAGGATAGGTTATGGACTGTTTTTTACCTATCCTTCTTTATCTCAATTCTACTTTCTCTATTCTTCTCTTTATCTCATTGGGAAGTATCTATTTTTGGTCTTATTTCTCAGCTGTGCCGAGTCATATACGCCGCCAGTCCTATTAAATTTCTGCAGGCGTATATGACTCCTTGCAAACAGCATAGTCGTTTATGAATAATTGGCAGCTATCCCCCAAAAATTCAGCAGTTTGCTAAAACTGCAGTGATTCGGGCAATAACGGACTAAGCATCAAAGTTTTATCCTGTCCGAAGTCATTCCACAATTCATACAATTTAATATAGTCCATATTAATTGTATCAAACGCTTTAACAGGGGTGTAGGCATTCAATTCGCTAAAATTAACGCTTATGGTAACGCCTTCCTTATCTGTAGTAGCGTCAACAAGTGTCAGTTTTCCTTTTTTTCCAAGTAATTCCTGCATTATATCTTTAGCAGTATTCATTCCTCCCAGTTCATCAACGAGCCCGATTGAATATGCTTGTTCCCCTGTCCAGATTCTTCCTTGAGCATATTGCTTAACCTGTTCTAAATTCATAGAGGAGCGTCCTTCATCCACTTTCTTAACAAAATCATCGTAACAATATTCAATACTGCGAGTTATAATATGTTTTTCTTCGTCTGTCCAGGGACGGGATAATGAACCTAAATCGGCATGTTCGCCTTTTTTAACAGTATCCCAGTTCACTTTTATCTTATGAAACATTTCCGTGGCATTGAACATCAAACCCAAAACTCCGATAGAGCCGGTTAAAGTAGAAGGTTCGGCAACAATTTTATCGGCATTGCAGGAAATGTAATAGCCACCGCTGGCAGCTGTTCCAGCCATAGAAACGACGACCGGTTTTTTATTAACCGTTTTTGCCAGTTCCAATTCTCTTAAAATAATATCGCTGGCTTGAGCGCTGCCACCTCCACTATCCACTCTTAGAATTATTCCCTGGTATAGGTCATCTTTTCTGGCTTTGCGAATAAGGTTAACTGTTGTTTCCTGAGCAATTTTCTGTCCCGGTGTTCCTTTTCCCATAACGATATTTCCATTAGCATAAATAACTGCTACAAGATTTTCTTTGGGTTTTGTCCAAGCGTAATCACAATATTCTGTTGGTTCTTTTTGCTGTTTGGAAAAATGGAAGTCCTTTTTTAATTGTTTGGCAAGCTGGTCTTCATAAATTAGTTCATCAACCAGACCTTTTTCCAGTGCGTCTTCAGCAACGAGATAGGGTCCCTCATTGATAATTTCTTCTACCGAAGCAGTAAGTTTATCGCCTCGTCCGGCATCAATGCGTTGTAAAATTTGTGCATATAATGATTGTAATAGTGAATTATATGCCTCTCTTTCAGCGGGGGTCATTTTTTCTTCGGAGAACATATTTCCCGCATCTTTATATTCGTGACTGCGGAAATTGAGCACTTCAATGCCTAAACTGGAGAGCATATTTTTCATATAGGGACTGCTGATGCTTAAGCCGCGTAAATCCACTGAACCAGAAGGATTTATGTAAATCTTATCAGCAATGGAGGAAGCAAAGATATAACTGCCGTTGCTAATGTTATTGTAGTAAAAGCTAACTTTCTTACCGCTGCTTTTAAAGTCCTTAAAGGCATCAACCAGTTCTTCCTGTAACGCCATAGAAGTAGAGAAAGTAGGATTTTTCAGTAGAATTCCCTCAATTTCAGGGTCATCCTTGGCTTTTTGAATGTCTTCAATGAGGGTTTCAATAGATTTTTTCTGAGTATCGTATATTTTGAGATGACCAATCTTATATTTTGGAGCAGCATAAGTTACAACATTTCCGCTTAAATCCATTTTATACCAGGATGGCTTTGTATAGCCCAGAAAAGGTTTATAATTCAAGTCCGTAAACTGAGCCCAGGCAATTCCGTAATTATCTTTATCCTTAGAGTGCAATAAACCGCCGGCTGCAAAATCTCTCGGGTATAAACTGAAATTAACTAAAGCTGCTTCTTCTTCAAAATTATAGGTAGCCCCAATTTTTACTCCATCCAGAATTTGGGTTTGAAGTCCAATAATCGGCTTTTTGATTTCATAATCCTTATCTTTGTCAAAGCGCGCATAATTAGCATCTACAGAAAGCTCTAAACGATAATCCTCTATTGCTTCAATAAAAGTAAAAGGACGCACTGCTAAGCCCAATCTGTAATAAGGAGATTGATGATTTGGATTATCCCAGGTAAAAGCTAAAGAAGTTGAATTATGAGGACGGTAGGTAACTGCACTGCGAAACGAACCGTCTTCAAATATTCCTTCCGGCCAACGGTAATTTGTTCCTACATACAAATTGGGCAAAATATAGGCAGGAAATAATTCCGTTCCTACCGCTAAAGTATGAAATTTATCACTGGAGTCGCGTTCATAAATATAACTGAGATAATCGGTGTTCACGAATATCCAATAGTGATTTTGCCATTCTTTTTCATCGTTAAGATAAGCTAAACCTATCCCCGAGGAGAAACCGGTTCCAAGCAAAGAGGGATTGCTGATAGGGATAAACATATTATCTACATTGGCAATAGAAAAATCCTGCTTGCTTAATAAAACAGAAATACTGTCACTCTGAGTTTGTGCCATCACTACTGAACATAACATTAGCAGTGAGAACAATAATAGGGCTTTTCCGAAGTGTTTCATTGTATCTCCTTTCTTTGTTTAAGTGTTATTGTGCACTTAACGCTTCAAATTACTTTTAATAAACTCTATAAAAAGTAGCAATAAAATAGTCAAGAATTATTTGGGCAGCTTCAGTAAGCTATTTTGGCCAACACAATAATAGCGATGGAGGTGTAAGCACTTCGTAAAATTGCTTACTTAGCAAGATTATTCTGGACAAAAAGACCTGCTTTCCTTATTAGGGCTTAAAAAAGAATTAACATAAGGAGTTTAATGATGGACAGCTTAGGTTTTAAGTT